>CAXNEP010000091.1:0-8051 GCA_964200865.1 Cypionkella sp.
TGCGGCGCGATGGGAAGGGTATGACGCATGGGAGAGCTATCCGATAGGTTAGATCAGCCTAGCAACTGTGAGTGGACGCGCCAAGCGCAGATTTGCGTATTTTGGGCAAAAGGTTGCAAAAGGGTAAATAAATCAGCAGGAACTGGCCCATGATGGCGTGATGCGAGGCAAAGATGGTCGATTTAACGGCTATATGCCGTCTGGCACAGCGGGGGGGCAGGGTAGAGCAGCGGCCCAGTTTCCGTTTTGAACAGATGGCGTTACAGCAGGATCTAGTATTGCCAAGCCGCTGGGTATTGCCAGACCGTTCCTTGCGCGCCGTGCCATCCGATGCGCGCCAGCAAAAGGCATAGACCGCGCAGCGTATTGCTGGGACTGCGCCCTGCGGGGCAGCCGCTGCGCAGCACGGCTGCCCCGCAAATCTTGCATCCAGCTAGGCCGCTTTTGCGGGGCGGCCAAAATCGTCGGCCTTGGAGTGATCAATTTGGAAACGCGAGACAAGCTGAGAGAGGTCTTGCGCGACCGAGGACAGCGATGTGCATTCTGCCGTGGTCTCCTCGACCATAGCCACGTTGGTTTGCGTCACCAGATCCAATTGCGAGACACCATCGTTGACCTTGGTCAGACCTTGGGATTGCTCGCTTGCCGCCACGGCGATGCGCGAAATCAGGGTTGAAATTTTCTGAATATGCGCGCCAATGTCGCCTGCCGATGCTTCGGCTTCGGCGACATATTCTACGCCTTTGGCAACTTCTACGCCCGAAGCTGCGATCAGCGATTTGATATCTTGCGCTGATTGGGCCGAACGTTCGGCCAGACCGCGCACTTCGGATGCGATCACCGCAAAGCCAGACCCTTCGGCCCCCGCGCGGGTGGCTTCGACGCCCGCGTTCAACGCCAATAGGTTGGTTTGGAACGCGATATCTTCGATCACACCCACGATCTGCTCGATCTGCTGCGAGGATGATTTAATCGCCTCGATGGCCGATACGGTGTTTGACATCGTCACGCCCATCGCCACGCCCTTATCCGAGGCAAGGCTGGCCAGACTGTCCAGTTCGGTGGCATCTGCCTGCGAGCTGATGATGTTGCGCGTCAGCTCTTCCAGCGCAGCCGCAGCGTTTTGCAAGGTCATGCCTTGGGTTTCGGTGCGCTGCGACAGGTCGGTCGTGGCCACGCTGATACCGCGCGCGCCAGACAAGATGCTGTTTGCGGTTTCAATCACGCGTGCAACCAAATCGCTAAGGGCAGTGGCGGCGGCGTTGAAATTATCGGCCAAGCCCTGATATTTTGGATCGAATCTTTCCTGAATGCGAGCTGTCAAATCGCCCGCTGCCAATTGATTTAGCCCGTTTGTCAGGCTTTGAACCACCTGTTGTTGCGCCGCTTCGGAAAGTTGCAGCGCCTCTTTGGCGCGGGCGGCGGTTTGCAACTGCGATTGCAAATCTTCTAGCCCGCGCGTGATGGCCTTGATCTCGGACAGATCGCGCCGATCTTGGCTTAGCGTATGGTCAATCTCGCCTTTGGTCAGCGCCGCCAACTCGTCGACCTTCACCTTGATCTTGCGGGTGATTTTGCTGGAAACTTGCCACAGGGTCGCCACCATGATGCCAAGGGTTCCCAGCAAAACTAGAATATTCCAGATCATGGTGTTCTGCTGCGAGGTATCGCGCGCCGACCAAATCTCATCCAGCGCTACGCTGATCGTGTTGATAAGCCCCGACAGCTTTGCCAAAGAATCGCCCGATTGCTTGAAATACTCGTCAAAGCTGATGCTGTAGGTGATTGGAATGCCCGCAGCGCCCGACACTTCGCTGCCGCCCGCCTCGGCATCGGTGATCGCGGTACGCATTTCGCCTTCCAGTTTTCTAACCAGTGCAAGATAATCTTGAAACTTGGTTTGCGTTTCGGCGATGTCTTGGGTCACGGCGGGTGGGACGGTAATTGTTTCAGTGATGTGTTCAACGGCGCGCCATGCTTCGTTTGCGCGGGTCAGATTATTGTCCACATATGTCAATTCAGACGGGGTCAAGGTGCGCCCGTGCAGCGTTGCAATGGCGAACATGCTGCGCGCGCGGCCAGCATATTCGCGCGCGTCAAACACGGTTTCTTGCAGCCGCATCAGCAGCATCACTTCGGTTGCGGTTAATTCGTTTGGCACAACAATATGTACCGTCATGCCCCGCATTTCGACGATTTGCGATTTGATTTCCTCAATCGCCGTTTCGCCCGCTGCATGATCGCGCTCGCTGATGGGTTTTGCGGCAAGTCCATCAATAATCGTGTGGCTGTCAGAGATGCTCTTGAGCGCAATATTCGTATCATCAAGTAATTCGTCGCGCATCGGAAACCCTTCAATTGCCGAAAGGGTATTCTTGATTTCGCCAAATTTGGTGACGGAATGATCGCGCTGCGTCTTGCGCAGCTCGGCAACCGCAGCATCTGTGCCAGGTGCCATCGACAGTTGAACCTGACTATAGCTGCGTTCCAGCGACAGTGATGTTAATTCTTCAAACCACAGCCCACGCAGGGCCACCAATTCGCGAATGGTTTGCACCTTTTGCGAGTTGTTAAACGCAAACAGCGCTGATTTCCCTGATTGCAGGACGGCGATACCGCTGACCGTCAGGATTGCGACTGTAAGAAGTGTTGAAATTTTCATGGCACACCCAATATTGACGCGTCCATAAATGCGCCCAAAGGGTTTAATATATTGCTAATGCAGCTGCAGGCCTGCGCGCCTTATGTAAACCGCGCTAGACAGGCACCCGTGATGCGCGCCAACTCTTGCGGCGCTATCGCAAAAATATGGTTTGGCGTGCCCGCAGCGGCCCAAACCGTTTGAAATTGCAGCAGATTTTCGTCCATCCACAGGGGCAGCGGGGTTAAATGCCCAAGCGGCGAGACACCGCCAATGGCAAAACCTGTCACCTCGCGCACGCGGTTTGCATCGGCGCGGCCCAAAGGTTCGCCCGCAAGCAGCGATGCCGCAGCCCCATCCACCATGCCGCCGCCCGCTGTCAAAAATAGGTAAAGTTTTCCAGATAAGCCCGCGAAGATGATCGATTTCACAATTTGATCCAGCGCGCAGCCTGCGGCATCGGCGGCTTGCTGCGCGGTGCGCGTCTCGCTGGGCATTTCGATAGGGTGGGTGTCAATTCCTGCGGCCTTCAGGGCGGCGGTGACGCGGGCCAGACTTTTGCTCATGTTCTTCCTTTGCTTGACCTTTGGGCGCGGCGGCATCACTTTGGGGCTATGTTGCCATTTGCCGCCCGTATCACACGCTGCCCCATTCCCTTTGACGCTGCAATAGGGGGCGAAGCGGCGCTGCCCTTTGCGGATTTGCCCGCGCCTTTGGGGGATCTGATTGCCGGTGCGGCGGGGTGCAGCCCCTATATCAAAGACCTGCTGCGCAGGCAGGGTGATTGGCTGCACAGCGCGCTGCAAGGTGATCCGCAGGATGCGATGGATGGCGTGCTGACGGGGCTGGATAATGCCACATTGCCCAGTCTTGCCAAAGACTTGCGCGTGGCCAAGGCCCGCGTGGCGCTGCTGGCGGCGCTGGCCGATTTGGGCGGCGTTTGGGATACGATGACCGTCACCCGCGCGCTGACAGTCTTTGCAGACTGCGCCGTGCAGCGCTGCGTCACGCTGCTGGTCGGCGATGAAATTCGGCGCGGAAAACTTCCCGTCGCCACCCCTGATGATGCGGCCAAGGGCGCGGGGCTGGTGGTGCTGGCCATGGGCAAAATGGGCGCGTATGAGCTGAACTATTCGTCGGACATCGATCTGATTTGCTTGTTCGATCAAGACAGATACGGTGCGGACGCCGCCGAGGCGCGCAGCGCCTTTGTCCGCGTGGTGCGGCGCATGTCAGCGCTTTTGCAAGATATCACCGAAGATGGCTATGTCTTTCGCGTTGATCTGCGCCTGCGCCCCGATGCCGCCGTGACCCCCGTTTGCCTGTCAATGGCCGCTGCCATGGCCTATTACGAAGCCGAGGGCCGCACGTGGGAGCGTGCGGCCTATATCAAAGCGCGCGCTTGCGCGGGCGATATAGCAGCGGGACAACGGTTTTTGGCGGGCCTAACCCCGTTTGTGTGGCGCAAACATTTGGATTTCGCCGCCATTCAAGATGCCCATGACATGCGCCTGCGCATACGCGCCCATCGCGGGCTGCATGGGCCGATTAAGCTGGAAGGGCATAATATGAAACTGGGCGCGGGCGGCATCCGCGAAATTGAATTCTATGCCCAGACCCGCCAATTGATTGCGGGCGGGCGCGATGCCAGCTTGCGCGACCCCACCACTTTGGGCGCGCTGGCGGCGCTGGCGGCCAAGGGATGGACAAGCGACGGCGATGCGGCGGCCCTGTCGCGCCTGTATCTGGCCCACCGCGACATCGAACATCGCATCCAAATGGTGCAGGATGAGCAGACCCATGATCTGCCCACCTCGCAAGGTGGTATCGCGCGGCTGGCGGCATTTTGTGGGCAAAGCGAGGCTGATTTTCGCAGTGATCTGCTGGCCCGTTTGGCCGAGACTGACCGATTGACCGATGAATTCTTCAACCCCGCCGCGTCGGGGCAAGCGGCCCATGAAACAGCCACGCAAACCCCAAACCTGCCGCCCGAATTTGCCGCCATTATTGCGGGCTGGCGGGCCTATCCAGCCCTGCGATCCGCGCGCGCGCAAAGCATTTTTCAGCGTCTGTTGCCCAAGCTTCGGGCGCGTCTGGCCCGCGCCGATCACCCCGACGAGGCATTGATGGCGCTGGATGGGTTCTTGGCGGGTCTGCCTGCGGGGGTGCAGATTTTCAGCCTGTTTGATGCCAACCCCGCGCTGGTGGATTTGATCATTGATATTGCGGCCACTGCCCCCAGTTTGGCGCTGTATCTGTCGCGTCATTCTGCCGTGCTGGATGGGGTGATTGGCGGCGCGTTTTGGGCACCTTGGCCCGATGATGCCGCGCTGGCGGGCGAACTGGCCAGCCTGTTGGCCGCAGCCCCCGATTACGAGGCGCGTCTGGACGGCGCGCGTATTTGGCAAAAAGAATGGCATTTCCGCGTTGGGGTGCATCTTTTGCGGGGGCTGATTTCGGCAGATGATGCGGGCGCGCAATATGCCGCCCTAGCAGGGGCAGTGATTGCGGCGCTGTGGCCCGTTGTCGCGCAAGATTTCGCGCGCCGTCATGGGCCAGCGCCTGGGCGCGGGGCGGCGGTTTTGGGCATGGGCAGCCTTGGCGCTGGGCGGCTGAATGCGGCATCAGATTTGGACATTATTCTGATTTATGATGCGCAGGGCGTGGATGCTTCGGACGGCCCCCGCCCCTTGCCCACCCGCCAATATTTTGCCCGCCTGACGCAAAGCTTTGTCACTGCATTGTCGGCGCAAACCGCCAAGGGTCGGCTCTATGAGGTGGACGTGCGTCTGCGGCCATCGGGGCGTAAGGGGCCCGTGGCCACCTCGCTTGCCGCATTCGCCAGCTATCAGCGCGATGAAGCGTGGACTTGGGAGCATCTGGCCCTAACCCGCGCGCGCGTGATGGTGGGGGATGCTGGTCTTGCGCGCGATATCGAAACGCTGCGCTGCGCCATTATCGCCGAAAAGGGCACGGGTGCGGCGCTACGGGCGGATGTCGCCGACATGCGCGCGCGGCTGGCGGCAGCGCAATCAGGCACGCCTTCTGATTGGGAGGCAAAGGCAGGCGCGGGCCGCATGATGGATATTGAACTGTGCGCGCAAACGCTGGCGCTGCTGGCCGCCAGCCCCGCCCGCGCCGCGCAGGAGCAAATCAAAGCGGGGGTTTTGGCGGGCCATATGCCGCAAACAGACGCGCAAGTTTTGCTGGATGGCTACATGCAGATGACGCGCATTCAATGCGGATTGCGCCTGCTGGGCGATGGCGCTGGCCCCGCCCTATTGGGCGCAGGCGGGCGCGCATTTGTCGCGTCTGTGGCGGGATTAGACGAGGCGGATATGAGCGCCGCGTTGCAGGCCACGGCAGCACGATGCGCTGCGATTATTTCTGCGTTCTTGGGCGCGCCACTTACGGAACGGAAGGCAAACTAACATGACAGACACGCGCCCCGCCAGTGTGATCGCCGCCGACCCAAAGGGGCTGATCCGCGAATCCTATGCCATTGACGGCATCACCTTGGATGAATGCCGATCCATCCTAATTGATTGGGCGCTGTCTTTGCCTTTGGGGGCGGATACTGCGGCGGCCACGCAGCACCTGCTGGCGCATCACGGCGCAGGGCAGATCGATCATCCCATGACCCAGCTTTTAGCCCAAGCCTTGGCCGCTGGCGCGCGCCCTGTGCGGCGCGGCGGGCGGGCAGGGCGGGTTTAGCCGCGTGCGGCGGCCTCTAAGGCGGCAATGTCCAGCTTGACCATTTCCATCATCGCCGCCATCACGCGGCCCGTGCTGTCAGATTTCATCAGGCGCGGCAGTGCGCGCGGGATGATCTGCCAAGATAGGCCAAAACGATCAACCAGCCAGCCGCAGCGGCTTTCCACCCCGCCGCCTGCCAGCAGCGCATCCCAAAGACGGTCAACTTCGGCCTGCGTATCGACATGCACAGTGATGGAAACGGCAGGCGAATGGGCGAAATGCGGCCCGCCGTTCAAAATCCAATAGCGCTGGCCCATCAGGGTAAACTCGACCGTAAACGCGCCATTCGCCGCGTCGCCGCTCTTGTAAAAGACATTGGTGATTTCGCTCCCCTCAAACAGCGAGACATAAAGCTGCGCGGCCTCTAGCCCTGCGGTGTCAAACCAAAGACAGGTGGCAATTTCGGGCGCGCTCATTTGGCGGCGCGTGCCAGCCCTGCCGCCTCGCGCGCCAATGTCTCAACCGCCGCCCAATCGCCGCGCGCCATGGCGTCTTTGGGCGCAACCCAAGACCCGCCGACGCAGAGGATATTCTTGAGCCCCAGATAATCAGGCGCGATTTTCAGGCTGATGCCGCCTGTCGGGCAGAACGACACCTGCGGAATGGGCGAGCCGATGGATTTCAAATAGGCCGCCCCGCCCGCCTGTTCGGCAGGGAAGAACTTTTGCACGCTATAGCCGCGTTCCAGCAGGGCCATAATCTCGGATGCGGTTGCCCCGCCTGGCAGCAGCGCCAGCCCCTCATCCTCGCAGGCGGCGATCAGACGGTCGGTCGCGCCAGGGGATACCCCAAATTTCGCCCCCGCCGCCTTGGCGGCTTTCACATCGGCTGGGTTCAGCAGCGTTCCCGCCCCCACAACGCCGCCTTCAATTTCCGCCATGGCGCGAATGGCATCCAGCGCGCAAGGCGTGCGCAGCGTCACCTCTAGCGCGGGCAAGCCCCCTGCCACCAACGCGCGCGCCAACGGCGCTGCATGGGCCAAATCATCGATCACCAAAACAGGCACAACTGGGGCCAATTGGCAGATCTTGCGCGCGGCTTCGGATTGCTGAGATGGGGTCATTTGGGTCTCCTACTCCCCGCGTTGGGGCCGATTAAAGGTATTTTATTTAGGTATTTAAGCCAAAGTGAAAGCAGGTTTCATTTTGGTCAAAATACCTCCCGCGCGGAGCGCAAATTGCTAAACAACCACGCCCGCGCCTGTTTCAGACGTGCCAACATTGCGGCGGAACACCTCGAACAATTCGCGGCCAATTCCGTGCGCATTCGCCGAAAGGTCAGCAACAACCGCTTCGCGCCCCGCGAAATCTGTGGCCGATGTGGACAGCGTTCCCGCATCTGCATCGAGCCGCACAACATCCCCATCACGCAGGCGGGCGAGGGGGCCGCCCAGCGCCGCCTCGGGCGAGACGTGGATAGCCGAGGGCACTTTGCCCGATGCGCCCGACATGCGCCCATCGGTGACAAAAGCCACCTTGTGCCCGCGATCTTGCAAAATGGTCAGAACGGGGGTGAGAGAATGAAGTTCGGGCATGCCATTGGCCTGCGGGCCTTGGAAACGTAGTACGACCACCACATCGGATGTAAATTCGCCTGCCTTAAACGCGGCTTTCACCGCCTCTTGGCTGTGGAATATGCGGGCAGGGGCCTCGAT
>CAXNEP010000092.1:0-8000 GCA_964200865.1 Cypionkella sp.
GCCAAAATTGCCGGTGGGCACTGTAAAGGACACCGGCCGATGCGGCGCGCCAAGCGCGACTGCGGCGTAGAAATAATAGACCACCTGCGCCAGCACCCGCGCCCAGTTGATGCTGTTGACCCCCGCAAGGCGCACCCCATCGCGGAAGGCAAAGTCGTTGAACATGTCTTTCACGCGGGCTTGGGCATCATCAAAATCGCCGTCCATTGCCAGCGCGTGAACGTTTGCCTCAACGGGCGTCGTCATCTGGCGGCGCTGCACGTCTGACACGCGGCCATGCGGATACAAAATGAACAAATCCACATTGGCCAGCCCGCGAAACGCCTCCATCGCGGCTGACCCCGTGTCGCCCGAAGTTGCCCCCACAATGGTGACCCGCTGGCCCGATTTGGCAAGGCTGGCCTGCATCATCTGACCAATGAGCTGCATGGCGAAATCCTTAAAGGCCAGCGTGGGGCCGTGGAACAATTCCAGCAGGAAATGGTTCGCGCCCAGTTGCACCATCGGCGCGCGGGCCGCGTGGCCAAAACCTTTGTAGGCAGCGGCGATTAGGCCCTTAAACTCGGCATCCGTAAACGCACCACCCAGATAAGGGCGCATGACGGCAAAGGCGGTATCCTCGTAACTTGCCCCTGCCAAAGCTGCAATTTGCGCAGGGCTAAGCTGCGGAATGGTTTCGGGCAAATACAGCCCCCCATCGCGGGCAAGACCCGTCATCATCGCCTGTTCAAAGGTTAAAATCGGGGCAGCCCCCCGCGTGGAAATATAGCGCATTATGCCCGCCCCTTGGTTGCGCCAACGCGTATACGCCAGATCAGCGCCACTGTCATCACCGCCCAAGTGGCGGCGAGTAAGAACCACGTGATCGCATAGCCCCAATGATCGTTGGGAATAGTGCTGCTATCGACAGGGCGCAGAATTATCCCGTCACCCGTATCCGCGCGCGCCACAATCAGCAGGGGTTCGGTGCCCAGCCGCGCCGCCATCCCCACCACATCGCGGGCAAACCAAAGGCCCGTTTTGGCATCGGGTGGGGGGGTGTAGGGGGTTGTCTCATCTGGCCAATGCAGGTTGCCGTCAATCTTGGCATCGGTCACCGTCAGCGGTTTGGCCTTATCCTGATCGGCCAGAAAACCGCGATCCACCATGATGCGGCGGCCATCGGTGGTTTGCAGCACGGCAATCACCTGAACGCCGCCGCCAATATCTTTCATGCCTGAAATGACAAATAGCTTTTCGCCCGTAAAACGCCCTTGCGCCAAAACGGGGCGGTATTTGTCATCGGCTGGGTTGGGCGCGGCGGGCAGTTCCTGCGCCGCGCCAACAAGACGCGCATTGATATCGGCCAAAATCGCGGCCTTCCAATGCATCCGCTGCACCTGCCAAATGCCCAAGGACAGCAGCACGCCAATGCCGACAAGCCCCAGAAGAATCGGAAAGATGTATCGGCGCATGGATGGGCCCCAAAATAAAAAACGCGGGCCAATTCGGCCCGCGCCTGAAAGAATGCAAAGGTCTTATTGGCCCCAGACGTAGATAGATGCGAACAAGAACAGCCAGACCACGTCCACAAAGTGCCAATACCAAGCGGCGGCTTCAAAACCGACATGGCGTTCTGGCGTGAAATCACCCTTGATCGCGCGGATCAAGCAGACGGTCAAAAAGATCGTCCCGATCAGCACATGAAATCCGTGAAAGCCCGTGGCCATATAGAAGTTAGCAAAGAAAATCTCACCCGAGAATGTCCAGCCTTCGGCATACAAATGGGCGTATTCGTAAATTTGCAGCCCCGTAAATGCCAGACCCAGCACGATGGCAATGGCAAGGCCGTTGATCAGATCTTTGCGGTTGTTGCCATGCACCAAAGCGTGGTGCGCCCAAGTCACCGCGCAGCCCGACAACAGCAAGATCAGCGTGTTCATAAAGGGCAAGTGCCACGCATCCACAACATACATCGCAGGCTTGACATAGGCCGTGCCCTCGTATGTTTCCATCGGGTACATGGCGTGCTTGAAGAATGACCAGAACCATGCAGCAAAGAACATCACTTCAGACATGATGAACATAATCACGCCATAACGCAGGCCAATGCGCACCACTGGCGTATGATCGCCCACGCGCGATTCGGCCACCACTTCGGACCACCACGCATACATGGTGTACAAAACGCCAGCAAAGCCGATCAGCCCCATCCAAGGCCCGTTGTCATGCATCCACAGCACCGCGCCAAACAACATGACAAAGGCCGAAACCGCGCCAAAGAAGGGCCAGATCGAGGGGGGCAGAATGTGGTAATCGTGGTTCTTGGCGTTGGCCATGGTCGTCTCCCTTTGGTCTTAGTTTAGGGTTTTTGTGGGCGCGGGTGCTGCGGGGGCATAAAGCGCCGCCTGCTCGTCCGTTAGCGGGGTTTGATGGAACGTGTAGGATAGCGTGATTTCTTTGATCTGGCTTGCTTCTTCGTGATCCACAATGGCGGGATCCACAAAGAAAGACACGGGCATCACAATACGCTCGCCCGGTTGCAAGATTTGCTCGGTAAAGCAGAAGCACTGAATTTTGATGAAATATAGGCCCGCCTGATCTGGCATCACGTTGTAGCTGGCGGTGCCTGCCACAGGCTTGTCGGTGGGGTTATAGGCCTCGTAAAAGGCAAGGCCATTTTCGCCGATGCGCAGGGTCATCTCAACCTGTTGGGCCTTAAATTCCCAAGGCATCCCCGCCTCGCGCGAGGCGTCAAAGCGTATTTTGATGGTTTCGTCCAAAATCACATCGGGGGCAACCTCGGCCACACCCGTTGTGCCGCCATAGCCCGTCACGCGGCAGAACCAATCGTAAAATGGCACGGCGGCAAAGCTGAGCGATAGCATCAGCGCTGCCACCAATGCCAAAACGGCGGCGGTCTTTTTGGGGTTATTGCGTGTCTCGTTCATGGGGTCACCTTCGCATCTGGATCAGCCTCAACCGGCTGGGTCGACCCTAAACCGCCCGGCGCATCCATTGCATGAGGCGCCATGCCGCGCGTCACTTTGACAACGGTCAGCGCCATGACCAAAACCACAAACCCCACCAGAAGCAGCCCAACCCCAAGGTTACGACCAAAGCGGCGGTGGTGGATTTCATGTTCTACCTGCAAGCCCATCATCTACCACCATAGGCCAAAGGAAACGCCGCCCGCGCGCAGGGCCGCATCGGCCAAAAGGGCCGCGAAATGGGCGAAAAGGTAAATCAAAGAAAAGCGGAAGAATGCTTTTTCGACCTTGTACTTGTCGGCCTCGGCAACTGCTTCTTCGCGCCGCCAAATGCGGTATGCGCCGCGCAGAAATTCCGCGTTCAGCAGCACGGCCACGGCCAAATACACGGGCCCGCCAATCGAGGTAAAACCCAGCCACAGCGCAAAAGGCACCAGCAGAACCGTATAGACCAAAATATGCAGCCGCGTCGATTTGCGACCATGCGTCACTGTCAGCATCGGCACGCCTGCGGTGTGGTAATCTTCCTTCATAAACAGCGCCAGCGCCCAGAAATGCGGCGGTGTCCACATGAAAATCAGCATGAACATCAGCGCCGCCTCAACCGAAACGCTGCCCGTGGCGGCAACCCAGCCCACCATGGGCGGAAAGGCCCCCGCCGCGCCGCCGATGACGATATTCTGCGGGGTCAGCCGTTTAAGCCACATCGTGTAGACCACGGCATAAAAGAAAATCGTAAATGCCAGCAAGGCAGCCGCGACAGCATTGGTCGCCAGCCACAGCATCACCACCGAAATGCCAGAAAGCGCCGCGCCAAGGCCCAGCGCCTCGCCGCCCTGAATGCGGCCCGATGGGACGGGGCGGTTCATCGTGCGGCGCATTTTCGCGTCAATATCGGCATCCCACCACATATTCAGCGCGCCCGAGGCCCCTGCCCCCAGTGCAATAAACAAAATGGCGGCAAAGGCCTCAACAGGGTGCAGTTGCACCGGTGCCACCAGCAGCCCCACCAGCGCCGTGAACACCACCAGCGACATCACGCGCGGCTTTAAAAGCTGCACGAAATCGCCAAAGCTGGGTTCGGCTGGCGTTGGAATATCAATCGACCGCAGGTCGGTCATGCTGCACTCTCTTTACAAAAGACGCTGGCCCATGATGGGCCAGCGGGAAACGCGTGGATCAGTTCATCGCCAAAGTAACATCGCCCGACTTGGCCTGCGCCAGCCATGCGTCGTATTTCTCTTGGCTGACAACCTTTACCGTTATTGGCATGTAGGCGTGCAGTTTGCCGCACAGCGTGGTGCATTGGCCAAAATAAACGCCCTCTTTTTCGGCAGAGAACCACAGTTGCCCCAAACGGCCGGGCACACCAGATTGCATCACACCAAAGGCGGGCAGCGCCCAAGCGTGGATCACATCTGCGCCCGTGATCTGCATCACAATGGTCTTGCCCACAGGGATCACAACAGCCGTATCGGTGGCCAGCAGATAATCGCTGGGCTGATAGCCTGCCGCTTCCAGCTGATCTTTTTCCAGCAAAAAGCTGTCAAAGGCCACATCTTCGCCGACATATTCATAAGACCAGAACCACTGCTGCCCCGTCACCTTGATGGTGATATCGGCAGTTGGCATGACTTGGCTTTTCCACAGCGCAGGCAGGCTGAACGAGCCGATGAAAACCAAAATCAGCACGGGGATCAGCGTCCATGCAATTTCGATGGGGGTATTGTGGGTGAACCGCGCAGGCGTTGGGTTGGCGCGGCGGTTATAGCGCAGCACAACGACAATCAGCAGCACCGTTACCAGTGCGACAACGCCGAACATGATGATGTTGATCATATGCTCTAGCCATTGCAAATCGCGCGCAAGTTCGGTTGCAGCAGGCTGATGGCCCGTACCTGCTGGCACAGGAACGCCCACCCTCTCCAACGCTTGGGCCAGCGCCAGCGACGGCATGACCATGGCAGTAAAGGCAACAGCCGCGAATTTGGAACGCGCAAATTTAGAAATCATCGTCATTTCCCACATCTTGTGCAGCTTGGCTGCGCTTTTCACGGATACGCGCGCAAGGCGTGCAGAATCCGATTGTTTATGCCGCCGTTAAAACCATATTAGACCTGATGAAACAAGAGAAACTGTGCGACAAAATCGCCGCCTTTGACGCAAATCAAAGCAATTTATAAGGACATGCCATGAGCGATGCGCCCTTCCGCCCCTTTGACACCCATCTGGACGAGGGCCGCGCGCTGGCGCTCTTGCGCCAAGCTACACAGGGCGCGGATGATGGTGAGCTGTTTATCGAACGCAAACGATCCGAAGGGATTGTACTGGATGATGGCCGCATCAAGACCGCCAGCTATGATGCGTCCGAAGGGTTTGGTCTGCGGGCTGTGCGCGCAGATGTCGCAGGCTATGCCCATGCCTCCGAAATATCCGAAGGGGCGCTGGCGCGGGCCATGGGCACAGTGCGGCTGGCAGTGGGCGATGGCGGCGGCGTGATGGCCCCCGCCCCGCAGCGCACCAATACGCGCCTTTACGGCGATGCAGACCCGATGCTGGATGCAACATTCGCCGCCAAGATCGATATTCTCAAAGAGATTGACGCCTATGCGCGCGGCCTTGATCCGCGCGTGGTTCAGGTATCGGCCAGCCTTTCAGCAGGGCTGCAAGAAGTGGTAATCCTGCGCCCCGAAGGCGGCAGCTATTCCGACATCCGCCCTATGGCGCGCATTAACGTCTCGGTCATCGTGCAAGATAAAGGGCGGCGCGAAATGGGCGGAACTGGGGGGGGCGGGCGCTTTGGCCTTGCAGGCCTGCTTGCGCCCAGCCATTGGCAACCCCTTCTGCGCGAGGCGCTGCGCATCGCGCTGGTCAATCTGGATGCAGCCCCTGCCCCTGCGGGCGTGATGGATGTGGTGCTGGGGCCAGGTTGGCCTGGCATTTTGCTGCACGAGGCGATTGGCCACGGGCTAGAGGGCGACTTTAACCGCAAAGAAACTTCCGCCTTTGCGGGGCTGATGGGGCAAATGATCGCCGCCAAAGGTGTAACGGTGCTGGACGATGGCACAATGCCAGATCGGCGCGGCAGCATCACGATCGACGATGAAGGCACACCATCGGCGCGCAACGTGCTGATCGAAGATGGGCGGCTGGTGGGCTATATGCAAGACCGCCAAAATGCGCGCCTGATGGGGGTGGCCCCCACAGGCAACGGGCGGCGCGAAAGCTATGCCCACATCCCCATGCCGCGCATGACCAACACCTATATGCTGGCGGGCAGCGATGACCCAAAAGCTATTCTGGCCGATTTAAAGGATGGCATCTACGCCGTGGGCTTTGGCGGCGGGCAAGTGGATATTACCAACGGCAAATTCGTGTTTTCCTGCACCGAAGCCTACCGCGTCAAAGGCGGTAAAGTTTTAGAGCCTGTGAAGGGTGCAACGCTGATCGGCGATGGGGCCACTGCGCTAAAACACATCCGCGCGATTGGCAATGATCTGACCCTAGACCCTGGCATTGGCAACTGCGGCAAGGCAGGCCAATGGGTGCCCGTGGGCGTGGGCCAACCGACGCTGCTGATTGGCGGGCTAACCGTGGGCGGATCTGCTGCCTAAGGCGCAAAGGGGGATTTCATCCCCCTCGCTACGCTCACCCCCTAGGATATTTGCAGAGCGAGGAAGGGGCGTTTACCCATCCTTAACCAAAATACGCAATCATCTCCGTACGGTACAGGCGGGGACGCCGATGACCGTGAGCGGGGAAGGCCCTTGGCGAAGCTGCGCGCAGATACCCCAAGGGCCAGACCCATGTTTGGGGTACGGGTCTGCCTGCTTCCTTGTTCACCAAATATCCTAGCCGAAGGCATCCGCCTTGCCAGCCATAGCCACGTTGACTATAATAGGAAATCACCCGACGTCAGACTTGATACGCCGCGCAGCTCAATCTCGAAATCGGCGCGCGCATCGCCTGTGTTGTCGCCAAAAACAATCACATTAGTCCCCACGACGTTGTACCAAACAGAAAAACTTTTGGCGGTCGTGCCAGAATAAGCAAACACATTGTCGGCCGCTGTACTGGTTCTTGCATCAACCAAGCGCAGATCCAAATCATCGATCCCACGCCTAAAGTCGAAAATCACATCGCGGCCAGATGCGCCTCTGGCTGTTTCGCCATCGTTGAAGATGAATTGATCGCCACTGGCCCCACCGTACAACCGGTCAGCCGAGATGCCGCCTTGGATAAAATCACTCTCATTGCCGCCGTAGATCACATCAACGCCGCTTCCGCCGAATAACCGATCAATACCTGCATCCCCAAACAACGTATCTGCCCCGTTGTTTCCCGTCATCGTATCATTGCCAGAACCCGCCGTCATGTAATCTGCCGCATTCGACAGTACAAAAGTGTCGTTGCCGGCAAGCTGCCCCATGATCAAGGCGCGGTCATCTGTTTGACTGACCGTCTGGGCCGCTGCCAACAGCGCAAGCGGGTCAATCGAAACGCCTGTCATACCCAAAACTTCAACGCCCTGCGCCTCGCCGCTCAAACCTGACGAAAATTTCAACGATATGCCGTGTACAGTTCCTGTAATCGGGGTTGTGACAGATTCGGCCCACGGATTTTCAGGAAATTCGCGCATGGCGATGCTGCCCGTGCTGGCCATCAACAATTCAAACTGATCCGTCGAAAGCGGGGTGGCAGTATTTGAAGCCACGATCTTTGCAGAGTCTAGATATGCAACCCCGTGAAGTGTTGTCGGCTGTGAAAAGAAGCTGATATCATTCACCGCCCAACCCGAAAACAACGGCTGAAACGTAAACTGACGTATATCAAACTGAACCGCTGAATAAAACTTAGCCATAGTGCCCCCTGCAGAGTGACGATCGCCTAAGGAACGCGTGCGCAAAGCATTCTAAACCCAAGGCTGCATTCGGGCGAAGTCATGCGCTTTTCAGGGCCAAATGTCAACGCGCAGCCCATCCCTTTGGGTAGGTTTTCATATACGGAGGATGGTACCACGTCCCCGGCTCG
>CAXNEP010000093.1:0-7969 GCA_964200865.1 Cypionkella sp.
TATTTGAACGCGGGTCTTGCCTATCTGACGGGCTATTGGCATTTGGACGCGCAGGGCGTTTTGGCCGATAGCAGTGCGCTGGGCCGCAGCTTTGATCCCGCGCAGATGGATGCCAATGCGGCAAGGGTGTTTCATACAGATTTGCGGGCGCGCTTTGTGGCGGCGCGCGCCTCGCGCTATCGCCAAGCCAAAGATAGGGCCGAAGACCTTCCGCAAGGCTGCATCGCGGTGTTTCTGCAAGGGCCAGGTGTGGCGACGCGGCAGCAAACCTATCTGGGGCAAAAGGATATGCTGCGCGCCGTGGTTCAGGGCGCGCAGGGGCGGCAGGTTGTGGTCAAAGCCCACCCTTTGCGGCGCGAACATGGCGCGGCGCTGATGGCCGATTTGCGCGCCGAAGGGCTAAAGTTTACCGAGGCGCATCCCAATGTGCATGACCTGCTGGCGGCTTGCGCGGTGACAGTCTCGATCAATTCAGCGGCGGCGATTGAGGGGTTTTTGCATGGCAAGCCCGCCATTTTGTTTGGCCGCAGCGATTTTGCAGGCCAGGTTGAAACCGTGCGCCGCGCGCAAGATTTTCCCGCAGCCCTGCATTCAGCCCTAAATCAGCCGCGCGATTATGCGCCGTGGCTCCAGTGGTATTTCACTGAAATTTGCATCGACATCACCGCACCCGATGCGGCCGCGCGCATTCTGACGGCCTTTGATGAGGCGGGGTTTGACGCAGCGCGCCTTGGCCTGCGCCGGCCGTAGGGCTGCACAGATGCGCGAGCGTTGTGCGGCTGCGCGCAGAGCTTGGACTTGTTTGGCGGGCCGACTGGGCGCATCTGTATACAAACGCAACCTAAGGAGAGCGCCATGAGCGGAAGGCTTCCCACCTATTTCATCTCGCACGGGGGCGGGCCTTGGCCGTGGATTCCCAACATGCGGGCGATGTTTGCAAATCTTGAAGCCTCGCTAAAGGCGATGGTTGCCGATCTGCCCGAACCGCCCCGCGCAATCCTGATGATTTCGGGCCATTGGGAGGAGGACGAGGCGGCAGTGATGGCCAGCCCAAACCCGCCGATGGTGTATGATTACCACGGCTTTCCGCCCGAAACCTATAAAATCATCTACCCCGCCCCCGGCGCGCCTGATATTGCCGCCCGCGCGCTGGCGCTGCTGCACGGCGCGGGGATTGCGGCGCATTTGGACACGACGCAGGGCTATGACCACGGCACTTTCGCGCCGATGGCGGTGATGTATCCAAACGCCGAAATACCGCTGTTTCAGATTAGCCTGCTGAAATCTTACGACCCCGCTGCGCATTTCGCGATGGGCCGCGCGCTGGCCCCCCTGCGCGATGAGGGGGTTTTGATTGTAGGATCTGGCCTGTCCTACCATAACTTGGCGATGTTCGGCCCCACCGCCAAAGACCCGTCCGAGGCGTTTGATGCATGGCTGGGGCAGGCGCTGGCCAAGCCGCCCGCCGAACGCACGGCAGCAATCATCGATTGGGAATCCGCCCCCTATGCCCGCATTTGCCATAAGGAAGAAGACCACCTTGTGCCGCTGTTCGTGGCCCTTGGCGCGGCAGAAAGCGCCCGCGCTACCCGCATCTATCATGACACGGGGTTGTTTGGCGGGGTCACGGCCTCTAGCTATCGGTTTGATTAAGCTTTCCCTTGCAATACAGGGCTAAACCGCCTAATGGGGCGGCAGATTTCGGGCTTTGGCGATGCCAAGGCCCGAATCTGTTTTAGACGCGAGCAAGACCAGCGGAGCCAACCGCGCGGCCAGTGAAAAGACGTGAAAAGGAAACCTATATGAACTCGAAAGCTATGGACGAATTCGAAGCTCTGTTGAAGGAAAGCTTTGAAATCGACACTCCCGAAGAGGGAACCGTTGTTAAAGGCAAAGTGATTGCGATTGAAAGCGGTCAGGCCATCATCGATGTCGGCTACAAGATGGAAGGCCGCATCGACATTAAAGAATTCGCAGATCCAGGTGAGGCCCCCCGTATCGCCGTGGGCGATATTGTGGAAGTGTTCCTTGACCGCGTGGAAAATGCCCGTGGCGAGGCGCAAATCTCGCGCGAGAAAGCCCGCCGCGAAGAAGCTTGGGATCGTTTGGAAAAAGCCTACGAATCCGAAACCCGTGTCGATGGTGCCATTTTTGGCCGCGTCAAAGGCGGCTTTACGGTGGACTTGGGCGGCGCCGTGGCCTTCCTTCCTGGCAGCCAAGTTGACGTGCGCCCCGTGCGCGATGCTGGCCCGCTGATGGGCATGAAGCAGCCGTTCCAAATCTTGAAAATGGACCGCCGCCGTGGCAACATCGTTGTCTCGCGCCGCGCGATTTTGGAAGAATCCCGTGCCGAGCAGCGCGCCGAAGTGATCGGCAATCTGACCGAAGGGCAAACCGTGGACGGCGTGGTCAAGAACATCACCGAATATGGTGCGTTCGTTGATCTGGGCGGCGTGGACGGGTTGCTGCACGTCACCGACATGGCATGGCGCCGCGTCAACCACCCATCCGAGATTTTGAACATCGGCGAAACCGTTAAGGTTCAGGTGATCAAGATCAACAAAGACACCCACCGCATTTCGCTGGGCATGAAGCAATTACAATCCGATCCATGGGATGCAGTTGAAAAGCTGTATGCACTGGGCACCCTGCACAAAGGCCGCGTGACCAACATCACCGATTACGGCGCGTTTGTAGAGCTGGAAGCGGGCGTTGAAGGTCTGGTGCACGTGTCTGAAATGTCTTGGACCAAGAAAAACGTCCATCCTGGCAAGATCGTGTCGACCAGCCAAGAAGTTGACGTGATGGTGCTGGAAATTGACAGCGTCAAGCGCCGCGTGTCGCTTGGCCTGAAGCAAACCCAGCGTAACCCATGGGAAGTGTTTGCAGAAACCCATCCTGTCGGCAGCCAGATCGAAGGCGAAGTTAAGAACATCACCGAATTCGGTCTGTTCGTGGGCCTTGATGGCGACATCGACGGCATGGTTCACCTGTCTGACCTGTCGTGGGATCAGCGCGGCGAAGACGCCATTCAAAGCTACCGCAAAGGCGACACGGTTACCGCCGCTGTCACCGAAGTGGATGTGGAAAAAGAGCGTATCTCGTTGTCGGTCAAAGCCTTGGGCGCAGATAACTTCAGCGAAGCGGTCGACGGCGTTAAGCGCGGCGAGATCATCACTGTAGCTGTGTCGGCCATCGAAGAGGGCGGCGTTGAAGTGGAATATAACGGCGCCAAGTCGTTCATCCGCCGCAGCGATCTGGCCCGCGACCGTGGCGATCAGCGCCCCGAGCGTTTCAATGTAGGCGACAAGATCGACGTGCGCGTGACCGCCGTTGATCCAAAAACCCGCAAGCTGGGCCTGTCGATCAAAGCGCGTGAGATTGCTGAAGAAAAAGAAGCGGTCGAGCAGTATGGCTCGTCTGATTCGGGCGCAAGCCTTGGCGATATCTTGGGCGCGGCGCTGAAGGGCGACAAAGCCTAAGCGCGACGCGACGAAGTGTGAAAAAGGGGGCCTCATCGCAAGATGGGGCCCTTTTGCATATTACCAGTGCAAACATTTTCATTTGTGTGCAGGATTTTTTGGCGCTAGGCTACTTTTTGATGGGTGTACAAGATGTCCAGCGTAGCGGGTTGATTGTGGTATTCGCTCAATAGAACGGGGAATGGGTGAGATGATTAGATCAGAATTGGTTCAAAAAATTGCCTACGAAAATCCGACTTTGACGCAGCGCCATGTCGAGCGCATTGTCAGCACGGTTTTTGACGAGATTATTAATGCACTGGCCAAGGGTGACCGCGTGGAACTGCGCGGCTTTGGCGCGTTTTCGGTTAAAGCACGCGATGCGCGCGTGGGCCGCAACCCGCGCACGGGCGAGGCGGTTAAGGTTGATTCCAAGAAAGTGCCGTTTTTCAAAACGGGCAAGCTGCTGCGTGATCGATTGAACGGCGCATAATCCAAAGCCATTGGCCAAAGGAAATACCATGCGCTATTTGCGCCTAGCTTTGCTTTTTCTATTGGCCCTCGCACTGGTTTTGGTGGCGATGGCCAACCGTGCACCTGTTGCAGTGCAATTGCTGCCAGCCGATTTTGCCGCGCTGCTGGGGGTCAATTTTGGGTTGGAATTGCCCATGTTCTTGGTAATTTTTGCCAGCATCACAGCAGGGCTGCTGATTGGTTTTGTGTGGGAATGGCTGCGCGAGTATAAACACCGCGCCGCCGCCCGCCAATCTGGCAAAGCGGTCAGCAAGCTAGAGCGCGAATTGGCAAATATGCGCGATGCCACATCTTTGCCCAAAGATGATGTGCTGGCCATTTTGGACGCGCCAAAGGCGAAGTGATGCCAGATATTCGTGTGAAAATTTGCGGGCTGCGAACAGCGGCCGATGTGCAGGCTGCCGCGAGTGCTGGGGCTGCATATGGTGGATTCGTGTTTTTCGCCAAAAGCCCGCGGCATTTGGGCATCGATCAAGCACGGGAATTGACCCGCAACGCACCTGACGGGCTGGCCAAGGTGGCCCTTGTGGTGGATGCGGACGATGCATTTCTGGATGCGCTGCTGGCGGAATGCCCCTTTGACATGCTGCAATTACATGGGCATGAGCCCGTGGCCCGCGTTGCCGAAATTCGCGCGCGCTACGGCTTGCCTGTGATGAAAGCGGTGGGGATTGCCGAGGCGGGGGATTTGGACGCGGCTTTTGAATATTCTTTGGTGGCCGATCAGATTTTGATTGATGCAAAGCCGCCCAAAGATGCCGCCCTTCCGGGTGGTAACGGGTTGGCCTTTGATTGGCGGCTGGTGGCGCAGCGGCGTTGGCTGCGGCCATGGATGCTGGCGGGCGGGCTGACCCCCAGCAATGTCGCGCAAGCCATTGCGCTGACCTACGCGCGGCAGGTGGATGTATCGTCGGGCGTCGAATCTGCACCCGGGGTCAAAGATGCGGCGCTGATTTCCAATTTTGTGCGGGCGGCGACGGCGCGCGCGGCTTCCAGCGTGCCGATTCTGCGCTAGCGTGTTATGCCTGCGGCGCAGGTATTTGGGCCAAAATGAAAGATCAGAAGGCCTTGAACGTCATCGTTGTAAGGGTGCGCTGGATGCCTGCAATATCGAACAGCTTTTGGCTGAGGTAATGGCCCACGTCTTCCCCATCTGGGATATAGACCTTGGCAATCAGGTCAAACTCGCCACTGGTGGAAAACAGTTCTGACACTACCTCGCGATCATAGATCGCGGTAGCCACATCATAGGTTTTTCCCGGGGTGCAGCGAAACTGAACGAAAACGCAGGTCATCTTGGCCTCTTTATTTGGGTTAGTTTGGGTCTTGCGGCGGTGGGTTGTTCAGCGTCAGCGGCGCGGCAGGGGCGGCGCGCAGATCATCCACCGACAGCGGGTCTTTGGGCAGGGCAAGGCGGTTGCGGGTGACCCAAATCAGCTGAGTTTGCGCGCGGGTGATGGCAACATAAGCAAGGCGCTTCCACAGGGCAACGCCCGCCTCGGCGCGGCCAGATTGGGCGGCGGCAAAGAGATCGGGCGCAAAGACCTGCACCGTGTCCCATTGGCTGCCTTGTGCCTTGTGGATGGTTACAGCCGCGCCGTGCAGGAATGCGGCCCCCATGGTGGCTGCAGATGGGATAAAGGGTTCTTCCTCGTCTGGTTTTTCAATTTTGATGATGGATGCGGCAGAGACCTGCGGATCTTCTGCCCCCACCACATGCAGGCGGGCAAAGCCGTCGCGGTTGCCAGGGCCAAGGTAAATAACCTGCGCGCCCTTAATCAGGCCCCGCGCCTCTAAATCAATGCGCTTTTTGCGGTGCTTTAGGGGCAGTTCGATGCCATCGCAAATCAACGGCTCGCCAGCAAGAAGTTCGGTTTCGGGTGCGCCGTAAGCGGCGCGAAACGCATTTATCAGGCGAATGCGCGTGGCATTGCGCCAGACCAAAACAGGGCTGCGCGCCATCAGGCTGGCGTCTGCCCTTTCGCTGACCAAAACGCGCGGATCATCTGCTGCGGCCTTTTCCACCATCCGTTCAAAGGCATCAAAGCTAAGGTCAGGGTCGCCCAAGGCATGGGCGAGATCAAGAATTGGGTTACCTTCCGCTTGGCGGTGTATGCGCGATAGGGTCAATTTGCGGCCTTGGCCAAGGCGGTCGAACACCATCGCGCCTGACAGGCCCACAGGGGCCAACTGCGCAGGGTCGCCGAACAAGACAAGCGAAGGAAAAATCTCGCGTAGATCGTCTAGCTGGCGTTCATCCAGCATCGAGGATTCGTCAACAAAACCGATGTCGAGCGGCTCTTCGCGCCGCTTCCAGCCTTTGATAAAATCAGACCCGCGCAGACCAGCGGCGGCCAGCGCGCCAGGGATAGACGGGACTTGCGCATAAAAGGCGTGGGCGCGGTCAAGCGCCAAATCGGTCAGCCCTTCAACAACGGGGCGAGGGGACGTGCCTGTCAGCCATTCGGCGATTTTCTCGTACTGGGGGTCGTAGATGGGGGTGTAAAGAATGCGGTGAATTGTGGTGGCAGGCACGCCGCGCAGGCGCAGAACCGAGGCTGCCTTGTTCGTGGGGGCCAAAATGGCCAGCGTGCGGCGGTCTTTGCGGCGTTTGGGTTCATAATCGCCCGAAACCAAATCAACCCCAGCGGCAACAAGCGCGCGGTACAGCGCGGCAAGCAGCATGGTTTTGCCCGAACCTGCCTTACCCACCACCGCCAGCACCGAAGCAGACCCTTCCGCGCGCGGCGTCAGCGCGCCGTGTTCCAGATCGATGCCATGCATAAACATTTCAGCGGAAACGCGGTCAAACGCTTCGGCTTGGTCATCGGAAAAGGTCAGGGCTGGCAGCGACATACCCCTGCATAGCGCAGGGCGCAGGCATTGCACAGATGCCCTATCAGCTTTGCGACTGGTCTTCGCCCGCCTGTTCGGATTTTGTTTTTTCGGTCAGCTCTTTGCGGGCCACATCCAGCGCGATTGCAGCCTGCTGCGCAATGGCAGGCAAGTCGTTTTTCTCGGCGTAGCTGCGCAGATCGGTCAAAACGTCAAAAATCCAATCGTGGCGCATGGTACACCCGCACTGATACATCAACAACTTTAGATATAGGCGCTATAGATCAGGGGGGGTATCTATGCGGATGGAAACAAACTGTATCAAATTTGAATACAATTTTTGCCAAATTCAAAAGGCCAGCCGCATTGGGCTGGCCCTTTTGCGCCATCGTGCCGCGCATTAGCGGTTGCGCGATGCTTCCAGCGTGTCATCAAACGTACGCAGGCCCGTGCGCGGCGCTTGTACCAGCACCGCCATATTGCCGGGCTTATGTTTGTTCTGACGCATTAGCATATGGGCGGCAGGGATATCGGCCCAAGGAAACACTTCGGACATGCACGGATCAAGGCGGCGCTCGACCATCAGCTTATTGGCGGCAGCGGCCTGTTTTAAATGGGCAAAATGGCTGCCTTGCAGGCGTTTTTGATGCATCCACATATAGCGCACATCAAAGGTGCAGTTAAAACCCGTGGTGCCCGCGCAGATCACCACCATGCCGCCCTTTTTGCACACAAGCGACGAGACGGGAAAGGTCGCCTCGCCCGGGTGTTCGAACACCATATCCACATTCACGCCCTTGCCCGTAATGTCCCAAATGGCTTTACCAAATCGGCGGGCCTCTTTCAGCCAATCGTTATATTCGGATGTGTTCACGGTGGGCATTTGGCCCCAGCAGGAAAAATCCTTGCGGTTGATCACGCCCTTTGCGCCAAGGCCCATAACGAAATCGCGCTTATCCTCTTCGGAAATCACGCCAATCGCATTTGCACCTGCAGTGTTGATCAACTGGATCGCGTAAGAGCCAAGCCCGCCTGACGCGCCCCAGACCAGCACGTTTTGACCTGGCTTCAAATCGTGCGGCTCGTGGCCAAACAACATGCGATAGGCGGTGGCAAGCGTCAGGGTATAGCAGGCGGAT
>CAXNEP010000094.1:0-7947 GCA_964200865.1 Cypionkella sp.
ATTAACAATCGCAATCTCGTCCAAATCAATGCGGCGCTGGCGGTTTTCGGTATCTACCCGAAACACCGCTGCGCCGTTTTCACGGATGCGAAAATAATACTCTGGAAGATCGCCCGCCATATTGCCCCTATGTCAGTGCTGCGCAGAAATTCTGAATCCGCGTGCATGCATCTAGCAGTATAGCATCAGAGGTTGCATAACTCACCCTAAAATTGGGGCTTACGCCAAAGGCTGCGCCAAACACCACAGCCACGCCTGTATCTTCCAGCAAAAAGGTTGCAAAATCCTCATCACTTTCAATCTTTTTGCCCGCGGGCGTGGTTTTGCCAATGCAGCCCGAAATGTCTGGATAGACGTAAAACGCGCCTTCAGGCTTGGGGCAGGTGATTCCCTTGGCATCGTTTAACATGCTAACCACCAGATCGCGGCGCTTTTGGAACTTGGCGCGGTTGGGGGCCAGAAAATCTTGCGGGCCCGTCAGCGCCTCGAGTGCGGCATATTGCGAGACGGACGACGGGTTCGATGTGCTTTGCGATTGGATCGTTCCCATCGCCTTGATCAGATGCACGGGGCCGCCCGCATAGCCAATGCGCCAGCCCGTCATCGCATAGGATTTGGACACGCCGTTGCACGTTAGCGTGCGGTCGTACAGTTTGGGTTCAATTTGGGCGGGCGTGGTAAAGACAAAATCGTCAAACACCAGATGTTCATACATATCATCCGACATGATCCAAACATGCGGATGGCGCAGCAGCACATCGCACAGCGCGCGCAGTTCCGCCGCAGTATAGCCCGCGCCCGTGGGGTTGGACGGGCTGTTAAAAATAAACCACTTGGTTTTGGGGGTAATGGCGGCCTCTAGCTGCGCGGGGGTCAGTTTGAAATCGGTTTCAATCGTGGCGACAACCGGCACAGGCGTGCCGCCCGCCAGTTCCACCATATCGGGGTAAGACACCCAATAGGGCGCAGGTATGATGACTTCGTCGCCCTTGTTACAGGTGGCCATCAGTGCGTTGTACAAAATCTGCTTGCCGCCCGTGCCGACCGAAATTTGGGCAGGGGTATAAGTTAGGCCGTTTTCGCGCAGAAACTTATCGCAAATGGCTTTCTTGAGTTCAGGAATGCCGTCTACAGCCGTGTAACGGGTTTTGCCGCTGTCAATCGCCCGCTTTGCCGCCTCGCGGATATTGGCGGGGGTGTCAAAATCAGGCTCGCCCGCGCCAAGGCCGATCACATCGCGCCCCTGCGCCTTTAGCTCTGCCGCCTTGGTGGTAACGGCAATGGTGGGCGATGGCTTTACGCGGGACAGCGTATCGGACAAAAACGGCATAAAAAACTCCTAAGACTGGCGCAAATTTGCGGGGTGTTCTATGGCGGGTGGGAATAGGGCGCAAGCGGGAATGGTGATGGAAACGCACGAGGCACGGATCAAACGGATGACGATGCGGTCATGGCGGCGCGGAACCAAGGAGATGGACTTAATCCTTGGGCCCTATGCCGATGCATATATTGCGCGCATGGATGAGGATGCGCTAACGCTATACGACAGTCTGCTTGAAGAAAACGATCAAGACCTTCTGGCGATGATTCTTGGGCAGCAAGAGATGATGCCGCAGTTTGCAAAATTGCTGGCAGAGATTGAAAAATTTGCGCGGGGCCGCTTGGCAAAGGGCTAAATCTGCGTAGTACGGGCTAAAAAGCAGCTAAAATCCATAAAATTCGCGAAAAATCCTGCATTTGTTTACTATATGTTTCCGATTTGGGCTGATTCTGCCCTCAGTTACCCCCGTTGCTGTGGAGATGTGTATATGACAGCTTTTACCCCCGTTCTGGATGGCTCGCACAAGGCGATGATGGCCGGCTATCTGGATAACTTGGCACTTGTCGAACGGCTGCATCGTTTGCTGCTGGATGTGATCAAAGACGAATTCGAACGGCTGGCGATTTTGGAAATAAACTCGGTGCAGGCGCTTTTGCTGTTTAACATCGGCGAAAATGAGGTCACTGCGGGCGAGTTGAAATCGCGCGGCTATTATCAGGGCAGCAATGTGTCCTATAATCTGAAAAAATTGGTGGAACTGGGCTATATGCACCATCAGCGCAGCGAAATTGACCGCCGTTCTGTGCGCGTGCGCCTTACGGAAAAGGGCCGCAGTGTACGCGGCATGCTGACCGATTTGTTTGGCCGCCATGCGGATGGGTTGTCCAAACGCAGTTTGGTCGATGCGGCTGGTATGGAGCATATGAACCAAAGCCTAAAGCGGATTGAACGCTATTGGACCGATCAGATCCGTTATATCTATTGATTTTGCGCAATCTTGGGCGCGGGGGTGGCCCAAGGTGAAGGCAGATGCGGCGGGTGCTTTGCGCCGCATATCAGGTTAAGCGGCCCCAGAATGGGGAAAGGATTTGGCGCAAGATGCGGCAATCCTGCGGGGGCAAAGCCCCTGTCCGCACAAATCGCAGGGCAAAGCCCTGCCTTCGCAGCCCGCCAAGGCGCGGATGCGATCAGAGGGGGCAAAACGCCCCCTCTTTTTTTATTATGTATAAAGCGATGGCTGCCCCGCGTTGAGCCATGCCCACGCGCCAAGCGCGCTGCATTTTCTTGCGGGTTGGGGATATGGTGGGGCCGATAATCCAGTATTGCGCCAAAATGCGGGCCAAGGCCGAAGCTATGCCCCTAT
Organism: Cypionkella sp.; assembly: GCA_964200865.1. Lineage (GTDB taxonomy): Bacteria > Pseudomonadota > Alphaproteobacteria > Rhodobacterales > Rhodobacteraceae > Cypionkella. Next base: position 2,685 of record CAXNEP010000094.1, read on the forward strand.
CGCCACCAATGGGCGTAGCTAGCAAAATAACCCTGCGCTTTGGACAAAAGCCGCAGCATGACCCCTTTGGGCATGGCCGCCCCGCCCTGTTTGGCATGGGCCAGACGCAGCAGCGCCACTTCGGGCGGGCAGGGCTGGCGCGTGATGGGGTCAAAATAGCGCGGATAGGCGATCAGCGCGGTATGGGCTAAATGAATCAGATCGGGCGCTGGCAGGCCTTTTTGATCCAATGCGCGCAAATGGTCACGCCGCCGCTGCGGCACTTCGCCCAAATCGCGGGTCAGCCCCCAACCCGCATAGAACGGCGCGCCAAGGGTGGTCACGGGAACGCCGCGCAAAAGTGCCTCGAACCCGTAGGTCGAGGTAAGTGTAAAGACCATATCGACCTGATCGAGCAGCTTTGCCGCATCGGCGCGCAGGGCGACCATATCGGCCAGCTCTGCCAAATCTTGCGCATCTACTGCGCCCAAACGCAGCCCCGCCTCGACATCGGGGTGGGGTTTGTAGACTAAAAAACCTTTCGGATGGGCCGTGCGAGCGGCGCGCAACAGATCAAGGTTGCTGCGGCCAGCCGCGCCCAGACGCACGGATGCGTCATCTTCAACTTGGCCCACCACCAGAACAACTGTCCGACCTGCGGCATGGGGCGGCAAATCCACCGCCGCGCCGCCAAGGTTATACTTCGACAGGCCCGCCGCGCGCAGACCATCCAGCAAAACATGCGCCCGCGCGCGGGCATCATCGGCAAGGGGCTGCATCATATGCGCTTCAAACCCGCTGGGGCGGGATGGGTCATAATAAAGGCCCAGATCATCGACGATCAGGCTAAGCGGCGGGGTCAGGTCGGCCCCAAGGCCGATGCTGCGCAAAAGCCCGTCTTCCAAGCACAGCACGGGGGTATCAGGCGGGGCGCTGGCCATGCCCCATACCATCAGCTTGCGGCCCGTAGCGCGGGCGCGCTGGGCCGCTTTCTGGACATCTTTGATAAATATCAGGGGCTTATGCGCGCCAAACACGGCCTGCAACCGCCCGCGTTTCCATGCGCGCATACCAACTGCGACATAGCCCGCGCCATCCTCGCGCCGCGCGCGCAAGGCGGCCTCTAGCACATCAATCATTTCTTCAAAGCTGCTCAGCGCGCCCTTAAACGGGTTAAACCAGCGCGGCGCAATCAGATGGCTGGCGGCGAACAGCTGCGCGCGGGTCAGTTTGCGCCCCCGCCGCGGGATTGCCATGCGATCATCCGATAGCCCCCAGCCCGCATAGAACGGCGCGCCAAAGACCTGCGGGCGGTGGCCTGCAAAAATCGCCTCCAGCCCCATTTGTGATGAGACGGTATAGACGGCAACGGCCCCTTCCAGCACGGCCCAAGGCGATACATTGCTGTCCAAAATGGTCGTGCGTTCATCGCAATCTTTGGTGCCAAAATGCCCCGCGCGATAGCCGCGCGCGGTTTCGGGGTGGGTTTTGATCACAATTCGCGCGGCGGGGTATTCGCGCCGCGCCGCATCCAACATTTCGGCAAAGCGCGCGGCATCGGCCCCGCTATGGGCGATGGATGCATCCCCCTGCGTTTGATCCACCACCAAAACATAGCCCGCATCTGGCGGCGCAAGCCCCTGATCGTGCATGTTATATTTCGAGATGTCCAATGCGCGCAGCCGCGCGATACCTTGCTTTGCCCGCGCCAAAAGCTGTGTGTCATCCAGCGGGTCTTTGGCCAAGATCTGTTCCAGCTGCGAGGGGCGCGAGACGTCAAAATGCACGCCGATGGGGTCGATCAGCAGGCCAAGGGGCGCATCGCCCGCGCGGCCCAAATTGATGGACCGCACAAAGGCATCTTCCACGCGCCAGACGGGCAGGCTGTGTCGCGCGGCAAACGCCTCGCCCCGATGGGCGGTGGGCGATTTGCCCCATACTACCACTGCATCACCTGCGCGGGGGCGGGCCAGCGGGCCAAAGGCCAGATCATAGCCCGCCGCAAACAAAATCGCGCGCAGGCGCTTTTGCCGCCAAAACCCCGCGCTGAAATACAAAAGCCGCAGCACCTGCAGGGGCGCTGCGGCGTTTTGGTTTGGCATTTTGCCTTGCACAGCGCTACTGTGTGGCAGCGTTGCCCAGCGCCGTGCCCGCCGCTGTTGACAGCGCCGTGGCCGCCGATGTGGTGCCCGTGATTGCGTTCAGCACCTTTGTCCACTGCGTAAACGGTGCCTCGGTCACGTAAACCGTATCGCCATCACGCACCAGAAAATCGCGGGCCTCGAACATGCCTGTGGGCTGGGTTAGGTCCAGCACATAGACAAAGCGTTGATCGCCCTGCAAGTCGTTACGCCCCAGCACGGTATTGGCAATTTCGGACGGCTCGTTGCGGAACACGAACACGCCCGTTGGGTCGGCGCTGCTGGTCGATAGGCCGCCCACCGTGGCAATCGCCTCGATCGCGGAGAGCGTTTGCGTTTCAAATTTCACCAGTTGCTGGCTGCCCGTGGCCCCCAGCGCGGTAAATTTGCGGGTGTCGCGTTCGACGGTAATCTCATCGCCTGCGCGCAGCGCAATGTCGAGTTCGGGGTTGGAATACAAATCCAGCAGCCACACGCGGCCCGTTTCCATGCCGCGCGTCACGCGAATGATCGCCGTTTCAGGTTCAATCGACACGCCGCCCGCCTTGGCCAGCATCGACAGCAGCGTGCGCGTGGGCCGTTCAATCGGCACCACGCCCTGCGCCCCAGCAAAGCCCGAAACGGTTACAGTGGATCCATCGCCCGCAAGGCGCTGCACGATGACCTGCGGATCGGGGGTTTGGCTGTCTAACTTTTCGGTCAGGATATTGCGCAGACCGTCGGTAGATTGGCCCGCCGCTTTGATTTTGCCCGCGTAGGGCACAAAGATATTGCCTTGGCCGTCAACCTCAATCTCGGTCAACTGGGCCACGCGCTGGCCCGTATTGCCCAAAAGCGGATCGTCTTTGACGTTTTCAAACACGGTTAGGCCCAGTTTATCGCCGGGCGAGATGTTGTCAGACCCCAATACGCCTGCATTCTTGAACGAGGCGGCAAAGCCAAGCGATGGCACAACGGATGTGGCGCGCGTGACGCGGTTGTTGACCGTGACGATAAACGCATCGCCTTGGCGCAGAACCGAGCCTTTGAAGATTTCAGATTTATTGGGGCCAGATCGCGGCAAGCCGCACCCCGCAAGCCCCGCAACTGCGGCAGCAAGGGCAAGGGCTGTTGCCCCCCTTGAGAAATACGATGTCACTGCCCGGGCTCCTTTAGGTGGATTTGCCTCAAGTTTTTTGAAAACATATACAGGAACGCGCAAAAAAGCGAGAGGCTTTTTTCCGCTTACGAGACAATCCGAAGATGCAGGCGCGGGGCAGGGCGGCCCATGGCCAGCGCATCATAGGGATCGGCGGCTTGCAGCATCATATCGACAATTTGGCGTAGCACCTCGCGCCGGCCCGTGTCTGAATAAAACCCGCCTTGCACTTGGCTGGTTTCCAGCAGGAAATGGCGATAATCGCGGTAGGCGCGGCTATCGGGGCGGGGGGGGCTGGCAAAGAATTCGGGCAGGGGCAAATCGCTGACAAATTCAGGTTTGGCAAAAACGGCCGCGCCAAAGCATTTCAACGGCAGGCCGCGCCACAGCGCCTGTTGGGCGGCGGTGGAATTGACGGTGACCGCTGTGCGGGCGTGGTTGAGTAGCCCTGCCAATTTGCCGCCGCGCACGAAATGCACGCGCCCCTGCACCCCGTGCAGTTTGGCCAAGCGTTTAATCTCGCGCGCAAGGGGGGCGCGGCCATCTTCCAGCGGATGCGCTTTGAACACGATATGATGATGGGTGGGCGCGCCGCGGGCAAACCCCTCCATCACCACGGCCAAGAATTCGGCCATGGTTTTAAAGGGCGAATGCATTTGAAAACTGGCGTCATGTTCCAGTTGCAGCAGCACCAGATGATAGGGAAAGCCGCCGCGCTGAATGGCTATGGTGGCCAGCATCCGTTCCCACCGATGGGGCAGCATCAGCGCAAGGCGGCGCAGATATAGCAGGAATTCTTGCCCCACAGTTAGGCTGCGATGGGGGCGAAAATTGCGAAAATCCCAAAAGCCCGCCAGCACGAACCAATGATAAAGGGCCCCCCAAAACACATGTTGGCGCATATCGCCCCAGCGCGCGGGGGCATCGGGCAAATCCATATCATAGGGGGCAATGGCGGATTGCATTTGCGCCACGGTCAAATCCATTAGCCGCGAATTGCCGTTCGATCCGCCCCGTTCATAGGTAATCCAATAGGGGCGCAGATACCCCTCTTCAAACACATGCACCGTGATGCCGCGCGCGCGGGCGGCGGTGATGGCATGGGCGTGGATGGGCCGTGTATCGCCATAAAGCACAAGATCGGTAATCGCGTGCGCGGCAAACAGGGCGTCGCAAGCGGCGGGCCAATCATCATGATGGCCGCGATAGGGGATAAACCCACCGTTGGGCCAAAAGGCACGATCCCCGCGGTTGAACCCCACGCGCCAGACCTGCGCGCCTGCATCGGTCAGCATTTTGCCCAAGCGTGCAAAGAACGGGCCATGCGGGCCTTGCAAAAACAAGAACCTGCGCGCCGCTGGGGGCATTTCTGCCGCTGCTTTTGACATTGTCATTTTGCCTACCTCTGCCCCATCGTTGCTGCTTGGGGCTTACGCCAAGGTTAACCTTGGATCATCTTTAAGAAGAAACTAGGGCGCATTTGCGACAAAAGCAATGCAATCAGCGCACTGGCCTTGCGGCAGGGCACCACGCGCTTTAGTTTACCGCAAACTGGCAGGAGGCGCGCGATGTTTACAGGAATTGTCACCGATATGGGCGAGGTGATGGCGCTGCACCCCAAGGGCGATTTGCGCGCGCGTATCGGCACGGCCTATGATGTGGCGGGCATTGATATTGGCGCATCGATTGCCTGTGAAGGGGTGTGCCTGACGGTGGTGGCGACAGGCACCAGCCCGCGCAACTGGTTTGATGTGGATATTTCTGCCGAAACCCTGCGCAAAACCAATATTGGCGGCGCGAATGGCTGGGCCGTGGGCCAGCGCATCAACCTTGACCGCGCACTGAGGGTGGGGGACGAGCTGGGCGGGCATATCGTATCGGGCCATGTGGACGGCGTAGCCGAGGTGGTGGGGATTACGCCCGAAGGCGACAGCCTGCGGGTGACCTTCCGCGCCCCCGATGATTTGGCACGCTATATTGCGCCCAAAGGATCGGTTGCGCTAAG
>CAXNEP010000095.1:0-7910 GCA_964200865.1 Cypionkella sp.
TCGATCAGCTGTTCGGCCAGTTCAAGGTAGGACAGCATCCGCCCACCCTCAGTGCGCCGCCAAGACGGCAGATGCACCTCGTACACCGACATTGGGGCCGTGATGCTTTGCTTTTCTTTGCGGGTTTGCATCCAATCCCTATCTGACCACACCGCGTTGGAAATATCGCGCACCACAGATGCATTGGCAGGCGCATGTTCTGACCCAAAGCCAACGGGATCGGATTTTAGGGGCAGCGTTTGCCAATCAGGCCCCAAAATTTCATAGCGATAAAGCGCGCCCTGCCCCACGTTTGGCAGAAAAATCTCCCACACGCCGCAGGCAGGATGGTGGCGCATGGGTGCACGGCGGCCATCCCAGTGGTTGAAATCGCCCACCACCGACACGCGCTGCGCATTCGGGGCCCAAACGGCAAAATGCGTGCCTGCAACCCCCTGATGCACCATCACATGCGCGCCCAAAACCTGCCAAACGCGCTGATGTTTTCCCTCCGCCAATAGATAGGCGTCCATCTCGCCCAAAACAGGGCCAAAGCGGTAAGGGTCTTGCACCTGCCACTGCCCGCCATAGCCCTGCCAGCGCAGGATATAGGGCGCATCATTGCCGACCTTAGCGGCAAACATGCCTTGCGGGCCGACGGGATCGGCGGCAAACACCGCCTCGCCCTGATGAATAAACAGCGCCTCCGCCCCGGGATCAAAGGCAATAACCCACCAATCCCCCCCATGCTGGTGCAGGCCCAAATGCGCAAAAGGCCCTGCAAAACGCCCCTGCGATATCGCCTCTAACGCGCCGAAATCAAAGGGGTATTCTGTCATGTGATCTACTTTGGGTTACAGGGCGGAAGGGATATCCCAGATATCTTTCATATAGCTGCGAATGGTGCGGTCGGACGAGAAATAGCCAGACCGCGCCGTGTTCAGGCCCGCCATCTTGGCCCATCGCGGCCCGTCTGCATAGGCCAAATCGACCTGCGATTGCGCGGCCTCATAGGCATCGAAATCGGCGGCAACCAAGAAATAATCATGGTGCCACACGCGGTGAACAAGCCCGTGGTAGCGGTCTTTTTGTTCGCGGCTGAATGTGCCATCTGCAATCGCGGACAGAACGCGCTGCAAAGCATGGCTGCCCTCAATCGCCTTGCGCGACTGGTCGGGGTCTTCGCGGCGTTTGAACGCCTGATCAGTGGTCAGGCCAAAAAGGAAGAAGTTTTCCGCCCCCACTTCGGCCAAAATTTCCACATTCGCGCCGTCCAGCGTGCCAATCGTCGGCGCGCCGTTCATCATGAACTTCATATTGCCCGTGCCAGAGGCCTCTTTCCCAGCGGTTGAAATTTGTTCTGAAAGGTCAGCGGCAGGCACCAACACTTGCGCCATGGATACGTTGTAATTGGGCGGGTAGATGATTTTCAGCAAATCGCCGACTTCAGGATCATTGTTAACAACACTCGCCACATCATTGATAAGATGAATAATTTCCTTTGCCACCGCATAGCCTGGCGCGGATTTTCCACCAAAGATTTTCACCCGCGGAATCCACCCCGCCTGCGGGTTATCTTTGATGCGCTGGTAATGCGCCACGGTTTGCAAAATGTTCAAAAGCTGGCGCTTATACTCGTGAATCCGTTTGATCTGCACATCAAACAGCGCATCGGGCGAGATGACCTGCCCAAAATGCGATTTCGCCCAAGAGGCCAGCGCGATTTTGTTATCCCGTTTCGCGGCCATGAATTTGGTTTGGAACCCAGCGTCATCGACATTGGCCTCCAACCCCTTCAGCCGATCTAAATCATCCTGCCAGCCCGTGCCGATGGTATCGGTAATCAGCCCCGCCAAGGCTGGGTTGCACATGTTCAGCCAACGGCGCGGGGTGACGCCGTTGGTTTGGTTGATAATGCGGTTCGGGTGCAGGGCGTTGAGTTCGGGAAACAGGTTTGATTTCACCAAATCTGAATGCAGGGCCGAAACGCCGTTCACCTTATGCGCCATCACAAAGGCCAATTCGCCCATCCGCACCTCGTGATGTTTCACGATGCCAATGTAATGCGGGCGCGTGTATTTGGCCGCATGCCACGCGTCGATTTGTTCGACCAGTTGCATGTGGCGCGGCAGGGTCGTGCCGAAGGTAAAGGTCGCCCAACGTTCCAGCGCCTCGGGCAAAAGGGTGTGGTTGGTATAGCCAAGGCAGGCGCGGGCGATGTCCACCGCCTCGGGAAAGGGGATGTGGTTTTCATCGACCAGCAGGCGCACCAGTTCTGGCCCCGCCAGCGCGGGGTGGGTGTCGTTCATCTGAATGGCCACGAATTTGGGCAGGGCGCGCAGGTCAGAATGGGCCGATTTAAAGCGGCGCAGAATGTCTTGCAGCGCGGCAGAGGTTAGGAAAAACTCTTGCTTCAGCCGCAGCTCTTTGCCCTGATAGGTGGTATCATCGGGGTACAGAACGCGGCTTAGCGTGCGCGCCAATGCTTCGGGTTCGGCGGCGGCGGCATAATCGCCGCGATTGAACCGATCCAAATCGAACAGGGTTGTGGGTTCCGCCCCCCACAGGCGCAGGGTATTGGCCCATTTGCCCTGCCAGCCAATAACGGGCGTGTCATAGGCGCTGGCAACAACAGTTTCGGCAGGCACCCAAGCGGCCACGCCGCCATGGGTTTCAACATGGCCCTTAAACGGAATCACATAGGCGCTTTCAGGGCGCGGGAATTCCCATGCAAAGCCGTGGGCCAGCCAGTCTTCGGGCGCCTCGCCCTGCTGGCCGCCTTGGAAAAACTGGCGAAACAGCCCGTGTTCATAGCGGATGCCATAGCCATAGGCAGGGCAGCCCACGGTGGCCATCGATTCCATAAAGCAGGCCGCAAGCCGCCCAAGGCCGCCATTCCCCAGCGCCGCGTCAGATTCATCATCGACCAAATCGGCAAAATTCTGGCCCAAAGCGGCCATCACATCAACGGCCATCTCGCGCAGGCCAAGGTTGGTGGCGGCATCTTCCATGATGCGGCCAATCAAAAACTCCATCGACAGGTAATAGACCCGCTTGCGGTTTTCGGCATGGGTGCGGCGGGTGGCGGCAAACCACGGGCCAACGATACGGTCGCGCAAACTGTAGGTCAGCGCCATGCGCCAATCATAACGGCTGGCATGGGCGGCATCCTTGCCCAACGTATAGGTTAAATGGCGCAGAACATCTGCTTGCAGCATGGCGGGGGTCACATCGATGGGGCGCAGTTCGGTCATCACATTATCCACAAATCACGCGGCCACGGCCGCCTTTACCTGCCCTTTGACCAGAACGCTGCATAACATCGAACCCCCAAAACGTCGTTTAGGGAATGTTAGCGCAAACATCAGGGGGAATGAAAGGGCGTTGCCCTGTTTTTGGGCAAAAATCTGTGCAAACGATTTAGAGATTATCCGTTGCGCCATATCGGCGCAGGCGCAGCGCATTGCCCAGCACAAAGATCGAACTGGCCGCCATCGCCCCCGCCCCCAGCATGGGCGACAGGGCTGGCCCGCCAAAGGGCACCAGCGCCCCCATCGCCACAGGGATCAGCGCCACGTTATAGCCGAAGGCCCAGATCAAGTTTTGGCGGATATTGCGCATCACCGCGCGCGACAGGCCAATCGCGCGCGCCACCCCCTGCACATCGCCCGATACCAGCACCACATCGCCCGCTTCAATCGCCACATGGGTGCCTGTGCCCATCGATATGCCCACATCGGCGCTGGCCAAGGCGGGCGCGTCGTTGATCCCATCGCCGACAAAGGCAAGGGGGCGAGGCAGGCCCGCCACGGCCTGCGCCTTATCTTGCGGCAAAAGGCTGGCGCGAATGTCATCTATCCCCAGCGCAGCGCCGACCTTTTGCGCAACGGGCAGGCTATCGCCCGTGAGCATGACGGTGTGCAGGCCCAGATCATGCAGGCTGGCAATGGCGCGGGCTGCATTGGGTTTGATGCTGTCTTCGGCGGCAAATGCGCCGATCACGCGGCCATTTTGCGCCACAAAGATCAGCCCCTGCCCTGCCGCACCCGCATGCTTGGCAAATTCGGCAAAGGGCGCAGGCAGATCGCCCATCATCTTGGCAGACCCAACCATAATGGCCCCGCCCGCGCCTGTGGCAGTGGCCCCCATGCCTGCAACATTTTGCACATCGGTCACCTTGGCCGCATCGACCGCTTGCTGCGCCGCATAGTCCAAAACGGCCCGCGCCAGCGGATGGCTGCTTTGCCCTTCGACCCCAGCGGCCAAGGCCAGCGCGCCGCCCGTATCCAGCGCGTCCACCACGCGCGGGCGGCCCAGCGTTAGGGTGCCTGTCTTGTCAAAGGCCACTGTGCGCACCCCTGCCAATTTCTGCAATCCCGCCCCGCCGCGAAACAGCGCCCCCATCTGCGCGCCCCGCCCCGTGCCCACCAGAATAGACACAGGCACGGCAAGCCCCATCGCGCAGGGGCAGGCGATAATCAGCACCGAAACAGCATGAATCATCGCGGCCCCAAGGCCCGCGCCTGCCAGCATCCACGCGGCAAGTGTCACGGTGGCCAGCGCCATCACAACGGGCACAAACCAGCGCGTCACCCCATCAACCATGTCTTGCACGGGCAGTTTGCTGGCCTGCGCGTCCGATACCATCGCCGTGATCCGCGCCAGCGTGCTGCCCGCGCCTACCGCAGTGATGCGAATTTGCAGCGCCCCTGCCCCGTTGATACAGCCGCCCGTCACGGCATCGCCCTGCGTTATGGCAACGGGCATCGCCTCGCCCGTCAGCATCGATGTATCAAGGCTGGATTGACCTTCGGTCACAATGCCATCGGCGGGCAATCGCTCGCCCGCGCGCACCAATATGGTATCGCCCACGTCTAGTGCTGCGATGGGCACGGGAATGGGGTTGCCCGCGTCGATCCGCAGGGCGGTTTGCGGCTGTAAATCGATCAGCCGCGCAATGGCCTGCCCTGCCGCGCCCTTGGCCCGTGCTTCCAGTGCGCGGCCCAGCAGGATCAGGGTTACCGTCACGCCTGCCGCCTCGAAATACACGGCCCCGCCCGTTTGCGCCACGGCCACCCAAGTGGAATAGCCAAAGGCTGCCCCCGCTCCCATCGCGACAAGCGCGTTCATATCAGGGGCGGCGCGCAGCAGCGCGGGGATACCTTTGGTGAAAAACCCGCGCCCCGGCAGGGCCAAAACCAACCCAATCAGCGCCATTTCCACCAGCGCCAGCGTGGTATCGGCAATCAGTCCCATCCGCAGATGATGCAGCGCAGGCCACATGTGCGGGCCCATTTCCACCACAAAAACGGGCAAGGTCAGCGCCGCCGCCAGCGCCGTTCTGCGCCATTCATCGCCCGCACCATGATCTGCAAGGCGGATCTCATCCTTGGGCAAGGCGCGGCTGGCATAGCCCGCGCGGGTTAGGGCTGCGGCAAGCGCATTTGCTTCGGCAGGGTCATCGAATGAAACATGCGCGCTTTGCGTGGCCAGATTGACCGAGGCCGCAACCACCCCCGCCTGCGCGCGCAAAACCCGCTCGCTGCGCGCCACGCAGGATGCACAGGTCATCCCGTCAATCGCCAAGGTAATCGTTTGCGTCATGCTGCCTCCAGTGGCTACAAACCGCCTATTTTCCCATAAGGTCAAGGGCCCTACCCCACCTGCGGCTTGACGCCGCGCAGGCAGCGGCGCAATACAGCCGAAAAGGAGAATGTGATGACCAAGCTATCTATCCCAGACATGAATTGCGGGCATTGCAAAGCATCGGTCGAGGCGGCGCTGGCCCCCTTTGCCGCGCAGATCACCGTTGATCTGCCCGCGCGGCAGGTCAGCATCGACGGTGCGCCAGACATTCAGGCGATACTGTCTGCCTTGGGTGACATTGGGTTTCCCGCACAAGTTCTTGCAAAATAACCTAAATTGCAGTATTCAACGCTACGTATTGCCGCAATTTGGCCCCTGATCGGCCCAATCTGCGCGGAAAACTACCAATGCGGCCAAGACCGCAGGCGAAAATGGAGAAGATGATGGCAGGCCAAATTCAACAGCAAAGCGGCACGTCGCAGCAAGGCGGCGCAGCGCCGCAACCCCAGCAGCAACAGGGGCAAATTCCAACCCCCAGCGCGCCGCCCATTCGGGACTGGGCATCTATCTAAAACGTGAACACTCCGATATCCTCGCTTCCCAATCTTGGCCCCGCAACCGAGGCCGATTGCGCGCGCGCGGGGATCCACTCCGCCGAAGCCTTGCGCGCGCTGGGCGCGGATGCCGCCTATGCGATGCTGATCGCCGCAGGCACGCGCCCGCATTTCATTGGCTATTATGTGCTGCACATGGCGCTGCAAGGCCGCCCATGGAACGATTGCAAGGGCGCGGAAAAGGCCGCCTTGCGCAAAAGCTTTGACGCCCTGAAATCCGCGCATCAAGGGTCTGATGCCAAAGGCCGCGCCGATCTAGAGGCCGCCTTGCAGTTTTTCGGCGTGGTCGAAAAGAAACGCGGGTAGTACAGCTTAAAGCATATTAACCAATACGAAAAGTAACAACCCTATCCATTATTGGAAGGTTGCATTTACCCATTATCGCTAGACGCATATACAATCTCGCCCTGCGATAACCAATTAACCTAGTTTCATCACCCATCTTAGTCTTTGACTATAGTTAACGCCCACGCGACCAATGTTCATGGTAAATGGGGCCGTGTATATGTCACAGATTAATCTTTCGTCAACCTATATTAACAATGTATCTACAGAAGTGACCGATAGCTTCTTTGGTACAGTTGTTAAATCTGGAAAGAAAGATGAAGGTGTGTACAGCACCTTTTCAACAAATAATGCCTTGTTTCTAGAAGGTGTTACCAACACAACCCTTGCCCTTGATGCGCTGAATATTGGCTCTATCCGTTATCCTGGTGGGTCTGAATCGCGCATATTTGATCTAAGTGATGCCGAAGATATCGCAGGCCTGCACCGCGCCATTGATTACTGCGCGGCAAATAACCTTGCGTTGAACTTCACGCTGCACGATACGCGATATTTCAAAAATGTTGCAACACAAGAGGTTTATCTAACAAAACTTGAACGTGCCGAGCTTTCCAATTTTATAACTGAAGACCTTATTGGGTATGCGAACGATAAGCATGTCAAGATTGAATCTATTCATCTGGGAAACGAATTTCAAAGCCGTGTCGAAGAATACGGATCACCTGCTTGGGTAGGTTACGCAAAGGTGTCATCCGTTCTGTTGAACGAACTTGATCAGATTCTGGATAAGATAGATGAAAAGCCCTTCGGCGAACCTGATCTTGTTATTCAACCCAATAACTGGCTTTCGCCACAAAATCACGATGCGTTTGTGAATATCCTTGTCTCGTCCATTGGCAATGATGGGAACTCTGCAGCAAGTAAGTTGGACGGAATTGATATTCATGGCGCGGGCACGGGCAGCCCCACCACCACCAATACGTTGGAACTGACGTGGGAAGATTACTTCGGCATCGGGGATTCGCTGCCTTATGAGCGAAACATCAGTAGAATGGTAGAAGATTGGCGCAGCGATGATAGGTTTTTAAACTTGTCCTTTCGCAACGACGCTTGGGCTTATGCGACATCACCAAAACTATCTGACGCAGCCCTTGGTATGTTGCAACTGCATGCGGCATCCGAACTTGGGCTGACGTCCGTGACAAGCTATGTCGCCTATAATCTTGATGAGTCTTCCCTTGTCCGGCGCGTCGCCGATCAATCTAGTCCCGATGTTAAAATAACAGCGGGCGGCGCCCTGTTTGCGATGATGAGCGATGCCTTGAAAGGCACTGAAGCCAGCACTTTTCAATCCGAACTTACCCCTGCACAAGAATCGCGTCTGCCCGTCATAACGCGTGCCTTTGAAGGAGACGAAAAGACCGTTTTTTATTTGGTCAACCGCGT
>CAXNEP010000096.1:0-7901 GCA_964200865.1 Cypionkella sp.
TCCGATATTCTATCGGCATTCTTTGGGTTTTCGACAGCGCCGTTGCCGTGGGAAATCCGCGAAGTGATGGAGATTTTTGCCGCCTTTGGGTTGGTTGTGGGGGTGGTTTTGGGCGCTGTTTTGCTGCGCCTTGCCACGGCGGACCGCCACCGCGCCGAACTGCAGCTGCGGCGCGCCTCCAGCGCCTTTATGCAGCTTTTGGCCGAACGTATGGCCGAATGGGGCCTTACCCCAGCCGAACGGGACGTCGCCCTGTTTGCAATAAAGGGCATGTCGACAGCTGAAATAGCCGCGTTGCGTTCCACATCAGAAGGTACCATCAAGGCGCAGACAAATGCAATTTATCGCAAGGCTGGCGTCAGCGGCCGCGCGCAGCTGATTTCGCTGTTTATCGAAGATTTGATCGATAAAGACGCTATTGCTGCGACTGATACCTCCCGCCCCGCGGGTCAGGACGCAGCAGCGTAACGCTGCAATATCTCCAGCGGGACAACCGCCAAAGTGGCGATGTGCGTGGCGGCTAAATTCACCTGTGGGGCCGCGCCCTCTTCATGCGACTGCAAAAACCGCGCTGCGCACAGGCACCAACGGTCCCCTGCCTTTAGCCCCGCAAAGCCGTATTCGGGACGCGGGGTGGACAGATCATTACCAAGATATTTCGACAGGGCCAAAAACTCGTTGGTCATAATGGCGCAAACCGAATGCAGCCCGCCATCCATTTGCCCTGTGTTGCAGCAGCCATCACGGAAATAGCCCGTCATGGGCGCGGTGGAACAGGTTTCCAAAGGCTGGCCCAGCACGTTGGTTGACGGAAACATGGCATCTGAAATGGTCATCAAAACACCCCTGCAAACCGCGCGGGCAGGCGGTAAAGTTCCTTAGTACGCCCGCCACCCCAAAAGGCGACTTTGCCATCGTGCAGCAGTTGTTGGCCATCGATCATTTTGGCGCGGAATTCGGGCAGAGCGATGTCTTCGCGCACGGGCACACCGCTGGCCAGCGCCTTAAAGTTTTCCAAATCTTTCCCCCAAGCATGGCCCACGTCTTTTGGGTCTTTCTCGCCCGTCATGATATCGCGCATTTCGCGGCGGCCAGCAAGGCGCGCGCAGGTGATGTCATAATCGAAAAAGCGCAGGTGAATCAGGTACAGATGCGGGTCAAGAACGCGGGGCAGATGGTTGTTGGCATGCCCGCCAATGGTAAAGGCCACATCGCGGCGCATCACGCAGGGTTTGGCGTAATTCGCATTGGCGCGAAACACACGGCGGCGCGATAGAATGGTGGCATCGTCTGCGATGGGGTCTGTTTCCACTTCGGGGTTGTGAATCAGTTCAATGGCAAAGGGGCACAGCGATTTGGGCACGTCCCGCCCTTCATACCGTTGCATATAGGTCACAAGATCGGGGGCGGTGTCGGGATCGACAATAACCACCTCGTCTACATCGCCCACGAACAGCCAGTTGTAATAGCGCAGCATCCCATTGGCGAATTGCGAGATGAACGCCCAGCGGCGGCGGTCTAGCCGAAACATCGTTGGGTCGCGCGGCAAGGTGATGATATTGCACCCCGCGCCAATGCGGGCATGTTCAGGATCGCCCCCGTGGGATAGTATATACAGGTGCTGGCGGCCAAACTGCGCGCCGTAATGGCGCACCCAGCGTTCCAGAAAAAAGTAATCCTGATAGGCCATGGTGATGGCCCCGCAGGGAACTTTGGTAGGGTCCATGATGCCGCGATCTGCCATAAAGCCCTTTTAGCGCGAAGAGAAGAAGCCTTGCAACATCGCTGAAAACTGCGCGTTGTCGTATTTGCGCGGGGTCACGTCAAAGCGCACCATGCGCCCGCGCGTCTCGGCTATGGGGAACCATTGCTCGGCCATCGAATACAACGAATTTTCGCGGCCAACGTAATCGTCCCACAGCACAGTTACGGGTTTGCGGGTACTTAGGATGGTTGCCAAAAAGCAGCCCAAGCGGAACCGCCCGTCAATCAGCACAAGATCAGGGTCGATCCGCCCGTCACCTTGCCAAAACCCCATGGGATAGGCCCAATACCGCCGCCAATCGTTGTGATTGGCGGGCATGCCCCATTCGCGGGTTTTCCCGATATTGGCGTGGCGAATGTCGATGCTGGGGCGCATCACACCCGCGCGCGTTAGCGTGTCGATCAGGTCGGCGGCCCATTTCGCATCGCTTTCAATCGATACAATTGGGGCATGGGAATGGCAGGCGGCAAAGGCGGTTGATCCGCCCGATCCATATTCCAAGATTGCCTTTGCACTGCGATAATGGTCCTGCACCCATGCCTTTTCTGCCGCTGGCATCGACATATCGGGCAGGGCAACCTCAGGGTCAGGAATGGGCAAATCTGGCAAAGTCTTGGCTTTTGGGCGGCTGGCCATGTGGGTATCCTTGGGCGCGCAGGTCTTTTGCGCGAACCCTTGCGCAAAAATGCCCCCTGCGCAACCATCTGTTTCTTAAAATGAAACAATTCCCTTCCTTGCGGGCGCATGCAATCTTGGGCAGAATAGGCAAAGACCTGCGTATCGGGGTAAGGGGCAATTCGTGCTGACAATCGCGCAATCTGTGCCACAGGCGTGCCTTTTGGGCGGCGAGGGGCAAAGCCTTGCCGCTGCCGTGCGGGCAAGTGGCGGGATATGGTTTGCCGCCCATGCCGATGAGGTGCTGGTAACTGGCGATTCCATTGCTGGCTGGCGCGCGCGCGTGGGCGGGGTGGATTTGCGCCCATCGGCCCCCAATTCGGGCGGGTCGGATTTTGATGCGCACAACCCAAGCTTTGTTTTGCGCAGCGGGGTGCATTGCGGGTTTACTTTGGCGGGCGCGGTGCAAAAGCTGGGCCGCTTTACCGCCGCCGTGATTTTCGCAGCCCCCGATGATGATATTCGCAGCCTGTTTGCGCTGAACACAGGGGCGTCAAATGATATGATCTTTTTGTCCGAGGCGGAGGGACAGATTTTCGCCAAGGATCGTGCAGGCGGGGTGGGGGTGTATCTGCCCAGCCCGCAGCGCCGTGCGGGCCGCTGGCGCATGGCGATTCTGTCCTATACGGGGCGCGCATTGCATCTGTGGGCCGATGGTGCGCAGGCGATCGGTGCGGGCGTGGCGGTGGGGATGGACGGGCCTGCCGATGTTTTTGTGGGCTGTAGGTCTAACCGCGCGGGTCTTTCGAAAACCTTGGGCGCGGGCCGCATTCGGGATGTCTTCTTTTGGGATGGCCGCGCCCTGCTGGCGGAAAATAACAGCCCCGAACTGGCCGCATTGCACAGCTATTTCCGCTGGACTGCTGCATGAGCGAAGATACCCCCCTGATCCTGCCCCCGCAGGTACAACTGGAAAATGCAGCGCCTGACGCGCGGTTTTTGGTGCTGGGGGATGGTGTGCTGGCAGGGGCGAACCTGTGGTTTGAACCAAGTGCGGGCATTGGCCCGCATGGGCGCGATGTGATCATCAGCTTTGACAATTTGGCCACTATAGATGAAGGCTGGCCGCGCGGGCCTTGGGCATACCGCCGCCTTGCGCCGATTGGTGCTGCGGTTTTGGGTGTGCAAAGCCACGGCAAAGATTGGTTTCGCAGCACATCAGCGCCCGATATGCTGCGCGCCCTCACCGCGCAGGGGTTCTTTGACGACTTTGCCAATATCGTGATGATCGGCGCATCGATGGGCGGATTTGCCGCGCTGAACTTTGCCCCGCTTGTTCCGCGTGCGCGCGTGATTGCGCTGTCGGCACAAACATCCATGTCCAAACACATCGCCCCGTTTGAAGCGCGCTTTCCCTTTGCTGTGCGCAAATCCAATTGGGACGCGCAACCGTTTTTAGACGCGGCTGCGGCCATTCCCTATATCCCCGCCGTGGCCCTGCTGTTTGATCCCTTCACGCCCGAGGATCGCGCCCATGCCGCGCGCATGCGCGCGCCGCATGTCCAAGCGATCCGTTTGAACCATGCCACCCACGAAGCCATTCGTGTCGTGATGAAGGCGGGCGCTTTCCAAGGGCTGGTGCAGGAAATGCTGGCGCATGGGCGCGTGAGCCCTGCGTTTTGGGCGCAATACCGCGCGCGCAAATCTGTGCCGAAATGGCAAAAGTCGATGCTGTTTGCCGCCCTAGACAAGGGGCATTTTCGCGGGGTTTTGCGGGCCGCCAATCAAGTGCTGGCGATGGGCGCGGCTGCGGGCCTTTCCGAGGAGGAGTTGGTCTTCGCCCGCCGCGCACGGCGCGAGGCGCTGCGCCACTTAGATGCCAAGGCGGCGGAGTAAGCCAATGGACACAACCCGCGCTCCAATGATGGCGATGACAATGGTTGGCGGCGATCATTTCTTTTTGCGCCGCTGGGTCGACTATTATGGCCGCCAGTTGGGGCGCGAGAATTGCTATGTCCTCTCGCACGGGGGCGATCCTGAACACAAGAAAATCGCGGATGGCTGCAATGTGATTTACTTGCCCTATGATCCCACGCGCGATTGTTTTAACCAGCGCCGCTGGCAAATGCTCTCGCGCCTGACATCGGCCTTCACCAGTTTTTACAATTGGGTTTTGGTGGGTGATGTTGATGAATTGGTGGTGGTTGATCCTGCGGTATCCCCCAGCCTGCGCGATTATGTCTGCGCAATAAACCCCAAAGGCGGGCCAAAGGTGCTGACGCCCTTTGCCATTGAAATGGTCCATACGCCCGATTTGGAACCTGAAAAGATCAGCGACGGGCGGAAGATTTTGCAGGTGCGCCGCAACTTTCGCCTGAACGCCAATTACGCCAAACCCTGCATCAGTTCGACCAAGATTGACATCGTTCCTGGCGGGCATTTCGCCAGCCACCCCCACCTTCATCTTGACCCGCATCTGTACCTGTTTCATCTGCGGTTCATCGATTATGATCTGTGCGCGCAGCGACTTGCCACCCGCCGCGCCCAGCGGGAAATTCAAAGCGGCGCGCTGGAAGATGTCACGCGCGAAAAGACGGGCTGGGATACGGCGTGGGATACATATATCAGCATTTGCAAGCAAAAACCCATTCGCGAAGATGTGGAATTTACCGATTTTCGCGCCGAGATGAAGGCAGGTTGGCGCGTGAAAAAAGAGGTGTATTGGGCCCCCGGTGGCGCGCGGCCCAAGGGGCTCTACAGCTTGCCCGAACGCTTTGCAGAGGTGTTTTGATATGACTGGGCCCACCAAAACAGGCGTCATCATTCGCGCGGAAAATGGCGATGTGATTGGCTGGGATGAAACGGGGCTGACGCTGCACCTGTCTGACCGCGTGATCGCTGATATCGCCGCGCGGCTAGATTTGCCGCAAGGGGCAGTGCAGGTCGCCGCCGCTGATCTGGTGCAACTGGACGATGATATAGACGCATGGCGCGCGCATATGCGCGGCGATTGGCTGCATTTCACCGCGAATTTGGCGGGGGCCGATGGCACGCGCGGCTATATGCGCCATAAGGATGATGCGACAATTTTGGCGGAATCGCACCTGCCCCTTATGGGGATTTTCGCCCTTGGCGGGGCGCGCGCGCAGCTTGGCCAGCCGCTGCCGACGCGTTTTCCCTATCATCTGTTTGCCCCTGCCGATGATATTGGCGCGGCGGGTATGGGCGGGATGGGCGAAGCCATTCTAACGCCCAACCTGTTGCCGATCCGCGAGTTGACGCATAAGGCGCTGCTTGCCGAAACGCTGCTGTCTTTGCGCAAATCGGCGGGGGCAGGATTGCCCTTGTTTGTGCTGCGCGCCGAAACCGATATGGCCGCCAGCGCGGGTGGTTTGGGCAAGGGTTTGGCTATGACGAACCTAGAGAAGGCCTTGCAAAATCACGGGGCCGCCGCCGCGCGCCTTGGCCGCCCTGCCAAAGTGGCGGCAGTGTGTTTGGATTATTGCCTAGAGGATATTTCAGGCGACGGGGACGCTTACCGCGATGGGATCATTGCTGTGATGGCGCAAATCACGCAATCTTTGGGCCGCCTTGGCGCGCAGCGCCCTATTTTCCTTGCAGGGTTTGATTGCGGCACGCAAATCATCACCACAGGGGCCGCGCTGGATGGCCAGTGGGATCTGTCTTGGAACCATGGCGATTATCTGCTGGTCTGCACGGGGCCAAGCTATGCCTATGCAATTGACGATACAGGCCGTCTGACCGATGCAGGCCGCGGCGCAAAGGCCGAGATGTCGGCGCAGGCATTGCTGGCCAGCGAGGGCGGCGCGCATTGGCACTGCCCAACCATCCAACTTGCCGAACGGCTGGGCAGTGACATTCGCCTGATCTGCGCGGCGATGGACGGTCTGGTAATTGACGGGGCCGACCCGTTCGATGCGGGCGCGCTGGCGGGCTTTCGGCTGGACGGCGTGACAAACAAGGCCCGTATCACAAAGGTCGAGGTTGACCCAAAAGACAAGCGCGCGGTGATCTTGCGCTGTTCATCCCGCCCAGAAGGCGAGGTGTTCGTGGCCTATGCCCATGGCGCGGCCCCGCGGCAGGGCGCACATAACTATCCTGCCAATGCAGGGGCTTTGCGCGATGAATGGGCGGCGCAGGGCACCCATGGCCCGCTGCACCGCTGGGCGCTGCCCGCGCGCCTGTGCCTAACGGATGGCGGCTGATGGGGTTTGATGCGGCCAGTATCGCGGGCGATAACATCGCCGTGATTTGGGTGGATGACATGATCGATGTCTTCACGTGGCGCAATGCCTTTGGCATCCCGATCTTGACGCCAAACCTTGATCGTTTGATGGCGGCGGGTGTGCGTTTTGGCAATGCCTATGCCACGGTGCCGCTCTGCGCGCCCTGCCGCGCGGAACTTGCCACGGGCCTGTCGCCGTTTCGCACGGGGCTGGTGGATTTGAACCGCTTTTGGCGGCAGGTTTTGCCGCCCGAAAAGGCATGGGCCTATGATCTGCGCCGCGCAGGGTTTTACACCTTTACCACGGGCAAGGTGGACGCCACCTATCGCCCCATGCCCGAAAAATACCGCCGTGTGCTGTTTCACGAAGATGTCCCTTGCGCCGACAAGAACGGACGAACCACGATCAAGGAATATCTGGATCGCGGCCCGGGCATTAAGGGGGTGAACCACCCGAACGATGACGGGGTCCAAGACCATTTGTTTTTTGACTACGATGTGGCGCAAAATGCCATTGACCTTTTGGGCCGCGCCGACCCCGCCCGCAGGCATCTGATTCAACTAGGCTTTAAGCATCCGCATTACAATCTGGAATGCCCAGACCGTTTTTATCAGATGTATGACGCAGCAGCCATTCGCTGGCCCGAAATCGCTGCCGCCGAAGATTACTATGGCCCCCAGCAGGGCTTTGCCGTGTATGAAGCGGCCTACATCGCCAATGGCAATTGGACACCCGAAAAGGCGGGCGATGAAGGTTGGCGGCAAGTGGTGCGGGCCTATTTTGCCGCCATAAGCCATGTCGACCATGAGATTGGGCGGTTTTTGGATGCCCTTGCCGCATCGCCCTTGGGCGACAAGACCACGGTGATTTTCCTGTCTGACAACGGGTTCAACCTTGGCAATCACGACAGCTTTCACAAGATGAGCCAGTGGGACAGCGCGGCGCACGTGCCTTTTGGCATATACTCGCCGCGCATGGCGGGGCAGGGGCGGGTGATTGACACCCCCGTATCCCTGCACAATTTTGCCAAAACGGTGATGCAGCTGGCTGGCCTACCGCCACGCCCCGATTGGGTATCGGGCCAAAGCCTGCTGCCGCTTTTGGATGCCAGCTTTGGCACCTTTGATTTCAGCAAATCGCCCGTGACGTCGGTCTTTGGCACGCTATCGGTGCGCCCCTCGATTGCAGGTTATGAGCAGTATCGCTATTTCCGTTACCCCAACGGCGATGAGCTTATCTACGACATCGTCGCTGATCCGGGCGAGACGACAAAC
>CAXNEP010000097.1:0-7742 GCA_964200865.1 Cypionkella sp.
TTGTGGATATGGGTGGTGGCATAGCCCATGTTGAACAATGGCAGCAGGCCAGCGGCGTGCCATGTAGACCCCGCTGTCAACTCGTCGCGTTCGACCAGCATCGTATCCCAACCAGCCTTAGCCAGATGATAGGCAATCCCCGTGCCGACCGCGCCGCCACCGACGACCAATGCTTTGACATGCGTTTTCATGGGAACTCTCCGAATGTGGGGCGCGAAATTGCTTTGCCCCGTTCTGCCGCAAGCAGGGCGATTGGGGCAAGGGGGGGCCGACCTTTGACGGCGAAAAACGACATATGTCTTGTTTGCGGCATGGCTGCGCTGCGCGCGGCGCGGCCCTTGTCACGGCTTAGCCAGTATTGCCGCGCGGGCCCTGCCCCGCCGCCGATTTTGACGGCCAATGGATGCCCAATGTCAGCTTTGGGGGCGGGTCTTTTTGGGGTCGTATTGCGACAAGGGCACGATCACGGCGGGAAGCCGTTTTTGCTGGCCATCAAGCTTGCCCACCTCTAGCGCGGTGCCAACGGCCCCGTGGGCCACATCCACCCGCGCAAGGGCGATGTTCTTGCCCAAAAGCGGCGAGCGCATAGAGGATGTCACAACACCCACCTGCGCGCGGCCCAAATGCAAGGGGTCGCCATGGCCGACATCAACATTGGCGTCGATGTCTAGCCCGACGAATTTGTGCAAAGGGTTTTCTTTGCGGCGGATCAGCGCATCGCGGCCGATGAAATCATCGGTCTTGGTCTTTAGCGGCACTGTAAAGCCGATGCCTGCCTCGAACGGGTCGGTTTGATCGGAAAAATCATAGCCCGCAAAAATAAGCCCTGCTTCGATTCGCACCATATCAAGGGCGGCAAGGCCCATTGGTTTTAGCCCCAGATCGCCGCCATTGGCCCAGACAGCATCATAAACTGCCGTGCCATCTTTGGGGTGGCAAAAGATTTCAAAGCCAAGTTCCCCCGTATAGCCTGTGCGCGAGACGACCACGGGCGCGCCTGTTGGCCCGCCGATGCGCCCCACCGTCAGGCGGAACCAGCCCAATTCTTCGATGGTGGGTTGGTGCGGCGCAGTCCAGATCATGCGCTGCATAATCTGGCGCGAGTTTGGCCCCTGAACGGCCAGATTGTGCAACTGATCGGTGGATGATCGCACCATCACCTTTAGCCCCAGCTTTTCGGCCTGCTCGCGCAGCCAAATGCCTGAATAATCATCCCCGCCAATCCAGCGGAACTGATCGCGGCCAAGACGGAACACCGTGCCGTCATCAATCATGCCGCCGTGTTCATAGCACATGGCGGAATACACCACCTGCCCCACCGACAGTTTTTTCATATCGCGCGTCAGGCACCATTGCATCAACGCCTCGGCATCTGGGCCAGTGACTTCGAATTTGCGCAGGGGCGACAGATCTAACACCACGGCCTTTTCGCGGCAGGCCCAGTATTCTTCGATTGCGCCATTGGCGGAATAGACGCTGGGCAGCCAATAGCCTTTGTATTCGACCAAATTACGGGTTTTGGCAGAAATCGGCGCGTGAAAGGCGGTTTCTTTGGTCATCTTCGGCTCTGACTCCGGCGTGGGGCGATAGGCGATGGAACGGCTGAATTTTTCTGCGCCCGAATAGGTGCGCACATGGATATCGGACAGATACCACCCATTCGCGGGCGAGGTATCATCGGGGCAGGCGGAATTGACGCAGACAAGATCGGTCAGCGCCCGCATCAGCACGTAATCACCCGGCCGCGACCAAGGCTCGTCTGAAATCAGCACGCCATGGGCATCGATATTGGTGTTAAAGAACAGATTAACCGCCATCCAACCTGGGCGGGAATCGACCCCGTGTTTCGACAGCGCGCCATTGAAATTGTCCGAACAATTGGCATGGCCCGGATAGCCGATATCGTCATAGTATTTGGATGCGCAGGCCATGGCAAAGGCGTCATGGCGGCCCACGGTGTCTTGCACCACCTCGACCAATGGCACCCAATCTTGATCGTAGTATTTCGAATGAAGGCCCGGCATGGAATAGGCATGGCCCATGAACGTGCGCGAGGTGGTCACGTCCAGCGCGTGCTGAATGCCCTTGTCCAGCTTGCGCGCATCAAAGCACTGAAAATCGGTGCATTGGCGGCCTTCGACATCGATGATTTGGATGTAATCGCCCGCCTTCACGAAATAGGATTCGGCGGTGGCCGATTTCACCCGCAGGTCAAGCACTGGGTCGGCCAGCGGGTCGGGCAGATCAAATTTGCCCATTTCGCGCGGTTTGGCGCGGTGCAGATGCAGGGTGATCGGCGTGGCGGTGTCTTGCGCGTCGGGGGCCATGGGCAGGCTGGGGGCGGCGATAATCAGCCAGCCATCATCCAGCGCGGTCAAATCCGCCCGCGCGCCAGCACTGGTATCGGGCGCGAACAGGCGCAGGCCAGCGGCGCGGGCCAGATCAATGCCCTTGGCCGCAATGCTACGGCGCAGGGCGGCAAGCCCACTGCCAGCCGCATCGCCAAGGGATAGCATCGCCTTTAACCCTTCGGCCCCCGAATTGGACGCCTGCCCCAGAATGGCAGCATCACAGCGCCCCTCGGCTGTGGTGGCGATAAGCTCGGCAATCTGCCCGCCTTCGTCGTCCACCACAGTCAGCCGATCCCCCGCGCCAAGGCGCAGCATCATGGCACCACCGCCCGCAATCACATGCCGTTCGCGCCCGTGATGGCGTTCCAGATCGCGCGGTGTCAAAATGCGCGAGGGGCGCGGCGGCCCTGAAATGATACTGGGATAGGGTGTGTCGAGCATTGGCGTCCCTTGCCGTAAATTTTAATGCTGTTAAAACTTGTTCATTCACAAGAATAACAACCCGCCAAGAATGGCACAAGCACGACCTTTGCGGAAGGACACAAAATGCTGGCATTGATCTGTGGTTTGACAGCAGCCTGCGCATGGGCGGTGCATGATTTGTTGGTGCGCAAAATCGGGCCGCAGGTGCCCGTTTTGCAAATGATGCTGGTGATTTTTGCCGCAGGCGCGGTGGCCTTGATCCTGCCAACGGCGCTGATCGCAGATTGGGGCGCTATGACCGCGCCCGCCTATGGATTTTCGGCTGCGGCGGGGGTTGGTTATGCGGTGGGCATGGGCGCGCTTTACCGCGCCTTCAGTCTGGCCCCTGTGCGGCTGGTAGCCCCAATTTTGGGATCTTTTCCCATGATCTCGCTGGGCTTTGCTGCCATCGGCGGCAAGGCGGTGTCGCTGATCGAACTGCTGGCCGTGCTGGCGATTGTGGGCGGAATTGCCATTGTGGCGATATCGGGGCGGGCCGAGGGCGGGCATAGCCAAAGCACGCGGATGGGCGAGGCAATGCTGTGGTCGGTGCTGGGAAGTGTGGGCTTTGCGGCCAGCTTTTGGCTGGCACAAGAAGGGGCGCGGCAGGGCGACGAGTTGGCATCAATTGCGGTGATGCGTTTGGTGGCGGTGGGTGCAGCCTTGGGTATGGCGTTTGGCGCGCGCGCGCCGCTGCGTGTGCCAAAGGGCAAGGGGCGCAGCTTGGCCCTGATGGGGGTGCTGGACGCCATTGCCATTAGTCTTGTCACCCTGTCGGGCAGCATGCCAAACCCAGAATACGCCGCCATCAGCTCGTCTTTGTTTGGCGTGCTGACCATCCTTTTGGCTTGGAAGTTTCTGAACGAAGCCGTTTTGCCTGTGCAATGGCTGGGAATTATCACCGTTTTCACAGGGATTGCCGCGCTGTCTTTGCAAGGCTAAAGCGCGGTGGCCCTAAGGGTTATTCTGCCGCGACGGGCACGGGCTGACTTAGACCCGATGCAAGCCGCCGTTCATCTTTGGGGCTAACGCCGAATAATTCGTGATAATGCTGCGCCATGCGCGAAACGGTCACGTAACCCACGGCCACAGCAATATCGCGCAGGGAATCGTTGGAATACAGCACCCGTTGGCGCGCCTTGGCCAGCCGCAAATGGCGGTAATAGCGCAGCGGGCTTTGCCCTGTTTCGCGTTTGAACAGCCTTTCAAAATGCCGCCCCGACATATCCACCGCCGCCGCCACATCGGGGATGCGCAGCGGGTCTTCGACATGGGTTTCAAAAAGCCGTATCGCCGCGCGAATGGGCGGGGTCAGGCGGTCGGCGGTGGAGGCAGTGCGCGCCACGGGCACCTTTTGGCTGGCGTCTTCATCGCGCACAAAGGGGTGTTGAAACCAGCAGGCCACTTCGGTCATGCATTGGCGGCCAAGACGTTCTTCGATCAGCCGCAGCATAAGATCAAACACCACGCCCGCGCCAGAGGCCGTAATGCGCCGCTTTTCGCGCAAAATCAGCGCCTCGGATGCATTTACATCGGGAAATTCGGCCTTAAAGGCGGCCTCATAGCACCAATGAACCGAACAGCCGCGCCCCGCCATCAGGCCCGCGCGCGCCAGCGGAAAAATCCCGCCCGAAAACGCGCCCAACGTGAGCCCCGTGCGATCCAGCCAGCGCAGGCGCGCGGGGCTTTGGCGCGGGTCGGCAAATTCGGCGGTGGGCGGCGAGATAAGATACAGGTGATCCACGCCAGCCAGATCGGCCAAGGTCACGTCAGGTTGAAAGCGCACTTCGGCAGAAGACCGCACAGGCGCAAGGGTTTCGGCCACAAGTTGCCATTCAAATTCGCGCCGCCCCATAATTTCATTGGCCGCGCGCAAAGGTTCGATTGCCGAGGTTAGGCACGCCATTGGAAAGCCTGGAAACATCAGGAACCCCAAACGCAGCGGGCCTTGGCCAAGCATATCCAGTCTCCTATCAGTCTTCGGGCCACCAACCGGGCGAGGTGGGCGCGCCATCGTCATACTGTGACAGCCACTGCGCCATGGCATCGCGGTTGCGGATAAAGCCTTTGTAGGTGGCCAGATCGGGGTGCAGATCGCGCACAACGCGGTGCAGGCGGCGGCCCCATTTGGGCACGGTGACCAGTTCTTCAAACTTGCCCAGATAGGCGCGAATATCAAAGCAAATCGCGTTAGACCGTGGCAGGCGGTACAGCGTTTGCAATTCGACGCGCAGGTGCATCATGTGGCCCATGTTTTCGTGGGTGAGCGCCGTGCGCATATGGCCCCATTCGGGATAGGTTTCGGGTGCGGTGTCTAGCAGAGGGTTCACCGTCATCGTCCAGTTATACCGCCGCACGGGCGCGCCATGTTGCAGCTTCATCAAAAACTTCAGCGCGCGATCAAAAATACCCTTTTCATGGGCCAAAGGCACGGGCGCGTGCCATTCGTGAAAGTTCATGCCGATGTTGAAATCCAGCGACCAGTCGGCCTGCGTTGTCACCATGCCCGCATCGACCCACAGCGTGCCTTCGCGTTCATCTTGCAACGTGAAATCGCCTTGGGTCTGGCGGCTGATATATTCCATTGGCCCATATGGCAGGGTGGATTCGTCCAGAAAGGTGAATTTCTGGTCAATGCCCAAGGGGCGGTTGATCCAGTGCCAGCGGTTGCCATCTTTGGCCAGCGAAAACCACTGCGGGTATTCGCGCGCCTTGGTTTCCATGATCAGTTCCAGCAAATCCCATCCCGCCAGCGTCATATGCGGCAGGGATTGGCAGCGCAGCGGGTCTTTCGCCAGCACGCGCGCGCGGTCGCGCATTTCGCTTAGGTAATGCTCGTCCACGTCAAAGGTTTTCTCGAACACCGACCCTTTGCGCCCTGGCACATGCGGCTCCATATTGACCGAATACATGTAATCGTCGCGGTCAAACGGGAAGGGAAAGCGGCGGATTGCGTCGGGCGAATTGCGATAGGTGAAATCGTCGCAAAACGTCTCGTCGCGGAAAAAGTCATCAAAGCCGTATTTGAAATCAAGGCCCATTGCGCGCTCCTATCGGTCTAATACCAGCGCCTTGCCAGTGAAACGGCTGACGCAGGGCATGATTTTGGTGTTGCTGGCCAACTCGTCGGGCGACAGCCAATGGTCGCGATGATCGATATGGCCATCGCAGCGGATGACGTTTGTCTCGCACTGCCCGCAGGCCCCGCCACGGCATAGGTAGGGGGCGTCAACGCCAGCGGCCTCCATCGCCTCTAGCAAGGATTGGGTGGGGCCAACTGAAATGGTCTTGCCCGATGCGGCAAGTTCCACATCAAAGCGGTCGCCCGTGGCAGGGGCAGTGAATTCTTCGAAATGAACGGCATGTTCGGGCAGGCCTGCGGCCGCAGCCGTGGCGCGCACCCAGTTAAGCATTCCCTTTGGCCCGCAGCAGTACAAATGCGTGCCAATGGGTTGCCGCGCCAGAATATCGGCCAAGGGCATTTGCTGGCCCATGTCGTCAAAGTAAAGGTTCACCTTGTCGCCATGCGCGGCCTTTAGCACATCACCATAAGCGCACAGCGCGGGGTTGCGCGCGGCGTAGTGCAATTCAAACTTGCCGCCAAAGCGGGCCAGTTGGTGCATCATCGCCAAAAAGGGCGTAATCCCAATGCCGCCCGCAAAGAACAGATGCTTGCGCGCGCGGTTATCCAAGGGAAACAGGTTCATCGGATGGCTTAGCACCATCTCTTGCCCAACTTTGACATGGGTGTGCATGAACAAAGATCCGCCACGCCCCGCATCATCGCGCCGCACGGATATTTCATAGCCCGAACGATCTTCGGGGTCGGACATCAGCGAATAGGGGTTCAGCCGCCGCGTGCCGTGATCGTCCATTTCAACCACAGTATGCGCGCCGCCCGAAAAGGCGGGCAGATCGCTGCCATCGCGCGCGACAAAGCGAAACCGCGTGATCAGATCATTCACGCGCACCACTTCGGCCACGCGGACATTCAGTTTTGCGCCGCCGCTCATGTAAACCGCTCCACCGCTGGGGGGATTTGCCCCTTTTCCTCTGCATCAATATTCACGCCCTGAAAGGCCGCCAAACGGCGCGAATAATGGTCGCGTACAAACAGGTGCAGCCCGCAATGGCTGCATGGGAAGGGATCGGTTTTCACATTCTCGGTGATGCCCTTGCAATGCACGCATTGCACGCGGCGCACGGTTGATCCGCGATGTTCTTTTTGAATGTCGGCATGGGGAAAGCCCAAGGCCATAACATCGCGTTCGGCCTGCCCCATCAGACCTTCGGTGCCTGTCAGGTAAACCTGCGCGCCCATCGGCGCATCTTGCAGCACGCGGGCCAGACGGAACAATAACGTGGGGATAGAGGCCGCCTTTTGCGCCTGCTTGGCCCCAAGGGCGCTGATGCTTTCCCACTGATCGGTACCGTTTGGCCCTGCGGTGTACAGGATATGGCATTTGGGCAAAATGCTGGGATCGGCGGCGACCAAATCGGCCACGGCCTCGGCCCCTTCGCCATCGGCCACAATCAGATGCAGCGCGCCCGCGCGTGGCTTCAGCACGCCATACACGGGGCGGCTTATCATCGAGGGGGGAAATTCGGTCTTTGTCATCTTATCCGCACTTTACCCATTCATCTATTCTTCAACATCCCTGCCGCAGGCCTGCCAAACTGCGGCAGGCCTGCGGCGCGTGGTGCAGTGTTAGCCCTGAACGGTGCGACGCTTCTTGTCGATGTCGTAGAATGGCAGCGATGCAGATTTGCCCATGATCGGGCCATGGGTGCCGCAGCGCACTTCCAAGGCGGTGCCATTGTTGGCATCAGAAACTGGCAGGCGGGCGATGGCCACTGTCCAATTGTTCAGGGGCGAATGCATCGCTTGGGTCACAACGCCAACCTGAGCGCCGTCTTTGAACACGGGCG
>CAXNEP010000098.1:0-7697 GCA_964200865.1 Cypionkella sp.
ACAGGGCCAACGGCATAGGGGCCTTGCAGCGGCGCGCTGGCGAAAATGCGCTTTTCGTCAAACACGCCATCATTGGGCAATTCATGTTTAAGAACAGTCGCAGTAATGCGCCCGCCTTGGCAGATGAAATAGGCGTTAAACAACTGCCCATCTGATGCCAAATGCGGCCCGCCAATGCCCAAGGCAGGTCCATCGGCGCAGGTTTTGGCCAGCGCCTCGATCTGGGCCATGGCGGCGCTGGCAAAGGCGGGTTTCACGATCAGATCTTGGGTCTGATAGCCTGTGATGAACATCTCGCTGAGCGCGACCATATCGGCCCCGCCGTCCCGCCCCGCTTGCCATGCCGCATGAGCGGCGGCGGCATTGGCCGCAAGCGCGCCCAAAACGGGGTTCAACTGGGCAAGGGTCAGGCGAAAGGTGGCAGGCATATGCAACTCCATAACTCAGCCCTGTTCTAACATGTTCGAGGGCTTTGGAAAGGGCAGGCCCGCGGTTCGACCTTGTTTCACCCCGCGCGCGCCGCTAGATGTACGAAGCATAAGACAGGGGCGCTGCGTGAAGGTTTGGGCAAAAGGCTTGGTTCTGGCTGTGGTCATGGCGACAGCCTTGACCACCATTGCGCCGGCCCGCGCCGAACAAATTTCCAAAACCTATTCCGATGGGTCTGTCTATGAAGGCAGCTTTGCCGCTGGCCTGCCCGAAGGGTATGGCACCTTTCACCGCCTTGATGGGTTTGGTTATGAAGGCCAATGGCAGGCGGGGCAGATGCAGGGCCTTGGCACCGCGCGCTATCCCAGTGGGGCAGTGTATGGCGGCGGATTTGCCGCAGGTTTGGCCGATGGGATTGGCAAAATTACCTATGCCGATGGATCAAGCTATTTGGGCGCGTGGCGCGCGGGGCAAATCACGGGCATCGGGCGCGCAAACTATCTTTCGGGCGATGTGTATCAAGGCGCGATGCTGGACGGCCAGCATCATGGCGCTGGAATTTTAACAAAACCCAATGGGCAGATTTATAGTGGCACATGGGACAAAGGCGTGATGCAGGGGGCGGGGAGGCTGACCTACCCTGATGGCGCGGTGTATCACGGGCAAATGCAGGGCGATTTGCCCCATGGTCACGGCACATTGATCGCCGCTGATGGTGCGCAATACACAGGCGATTGGCAGGCGGGCGAGATTACAGGCCAAGGCAGTTTGGCCGAGCCGAATGGCACCCGTTATCACGGCAGCTTTCGTGCGGGGCTGCGCCACGGCAGGGGCCTGTTGATTTACCCCAATGGCGACATCTACACGGGCGGCTTTGCAGATGGCCAGCGGCAAGGCAGCGGTGCGTTTCGCGGTGCCGATGGCCGCGTGATGGCGGGCGTTTGGAACAAAGGCATGCTGAACGGCGAAGGCAACCAGCGCTATTCGGATGGTGCGGTTTACATCGGCGGATTGCTGGACGGCGTTCCCCATGGGCGCGGCAAGATCACCTATGCGGATGGCACCCAATACACGGGCCAATGGGAACGCGGCATTCCCCATGGGCGCGGAAAAACGACCTATGCCGATGGCACGATTTACCAAGGTGGATGGATACGCGGCATTCGGCAGGGCCAAGGCGTTGCGGTTTATCGCGATGGTACCCGTTTTGCGGGCACCTTCGAGAAAGGCCAGCCCAACGGCATTGGCACGATGACCTATCCTGATGGAGAGGTGTATTTTGGCATCTGGAAAGACGGGCAGCGCGATGGGTTTGGCGAAGTAAAGGGCGGCCGCGATGGGCTGGCCTATAAGGGCGGCTTTCGTAAAGGCCTGTACGAGGGGCAGGGCAGTCTAAGTTTGGGCGATGGGTTTACCTATGAAGGGCGATGGAAATCGGGTTTGATGAACGGCAAAGGTGCGGCGCGCTATGCCAATGGTGACACCTATCTGGGCGGGTTTCTGAACGGCTTGCGCGATGGGCGCGGCGTGCTGACGCGCGCCGATGGCACCATAGAATCGGGCATTTGGCGCGCAGATGTGCTGCGTGCACCCGATCAGGTTTTGCCCTAAACCACGTCGCCTTTTGCCAGTTTTTCCATCAGCCTGTCCCCGTCGGCCAAGACATTGTCGCGGTGAGCTTCGGTCATGTTATCCCAAACGCGGTACATCTGGCCCATGCGCGCATTGCTGGTAAACCGCGCGCGGTGGCGGTGCAGGAAATGCCAGTACAGGCTGTTAAAGGGGCAGGCCTTTTCCCCCGTTTTGGCGCTAACATCATAGGCGCACCCCTTGCAATAATCGGACATGCGGTTGATGTAAGCCCCTGAGGATATGTAAGGTTTGCTGGCAATCACCCCGCCATCGGCGAATTGGCTCATCCCCAAAGTGTTGGGCGCGCAGACCCATTCGACCGCGTCGATATAGACCGATAAATACCATTCATGCACCATCGCGGGGGCAACGCCCGCCAGCAGGGCAAAGTTGCCGGTGACCATTAGGCGCTGGATATGGTGGGCATAGGCGTGGGTTTGCGTCTGGCCAACCGCCGCGCCCATACAGGCCATTTTGGTGGGCCCGCCCCAATACATGGCGGGCAATTTTTCTTGGGCATTCAAAGCGTTGCGCGTCAGATATTCTGGCCCATGCAGCAGGTATATCCCGCGCATATATTCGCGCCAGCCGATGATTTGGCGGATGAAACCTTCGACAGCCTCGATGGGCGCGCGGCCTGCATGGAATTCGGCCTCGGCCAGTTGGCACACCTCTAAAGGGTCTAGCAGGCCAAGGTTAAGGTAGGGGGATATTAGCGCGTGCGACAGGAACGGATCGCCGCGCAGCATCGCGTCTTGCTCGGCCCCGAATCGGGGTAGGGAATGGGTGATGAAATGGTTCAGGGCAATCAGGGCGTCGGCGCGGGTGGTGGCCCAGCCAAAATCATTAAGCGTGCCGAAATGGTTGAACCTGCTGCGCACCAATTCGATAACCGCGCGCGTTTCGGCATCGGGGGCAAAGCGGGGCGGCTTTGGGCGCAGCATGTCAGGCGCGGCTGGTTTGCGGTTTTCGGCGTCGAAATTCCAGCGGCCCAAAAGGGGCTGATCGCCGTCCATCAGCAGGCCCGTTTTGCGGCGCATCTCACGGTAGAAATACTCCATCCGCAGTTGCTTTTTGCCTGCGGCCCAAGTGGTGAATTCGCCTTCGGAACAGATAAACCTTGTATCAGGCAGGGTTGTAACGGGGATGGGGCAGGCATCCAGCGCGGCGCGCAGGCGGTGGTCACCCGCTTGGGTGGTGATAACCTCGCGCGCGCCATATTCGGCGGCGCGGCGGATAATCTCGCCCACGATGGACTGGGTGTTTTCGGGATCGTCCAGTTTGGTATAGGCGACAGTGTGGCCTAACCCTTTCAGTTCATGCGCAAATTTGCGCATCGCGGCCAAGAACAGCACGATTTTTTGGGGGTGATGGGGGGTATAGGTGGCTTCGCCCATCACCTCGGCCATCACCACTATATCGCCAGCGCGGGCGGCGGTTAGGGCAGATAGGCTGAGGGTAAGCTGGTCGCCTAAGATCAGAATAAGGCGGGCTACCACGGGATAGCCTTACCCTGCCAGTCAAAGAATTGGCCTGTATTTTCCGCCGTAAGCCCCTGCAAAACATGCAAAATATTCTGCGCGGCCTGATCTGGCGGGGTGGTGGGATGGTTGCCCGAATAATTCGCGCCAAGGCTGGTGGCCACAGTGCCAGGATGGATCAGCGCCACACAGGCCAAGGGGTGCGTGCGGGCGATTTCAATGGCGGCAGTGTGGAAAAACTGGTTCAGCGCGGCCTTGGCGGCGCGGTAGCTGTGCCAGCCGCCAAGGGCATTATCGCCAATGCTGCCGACCCGCGCGGATAGGGCTGCGATATGGGCAGGGCGGTCGCGCGGGATCAGGCGCAGGGCGTGTTTTAGCACAAGCGTTGGGCCAAGGGCGTTCAGCGCAAACTGCGCCGACATGGCGGCAGCGTCCAGCGCGCGCAGGGATTTTTCGGGTTTTGCGCCGTTCAGTTCCAGCGCCCCAGTGGCGATGATAATGCGGTCAAAGGGGGCTTCTAATGCGCCAAGATGGGCGGCAATGGATGCTTCATCGGTAATGTCCAGCCCGTGCTGACTGCGGGATAGCCCGATGGCATTCGGGCCAGAGGCGGCGAGCAGCGCCGCCCCAATCCCGCCCGATGATCCGATGATAAGTGTACGCATTTGGCAAGGTTCCCGTATGTTTTGCGTAGGGTTTGCGTATTGTATGCGTATTGCATCCGTCCCTACATGTGTATGGCGTATTGCTAAAGCAGTTAGCGCGGTCAAAGGGCAGGCAAAGCCCAAATTGCGCGCGCCGCAAACTTTTTCCCCCGCCCCCCTTTTCTTTCCAAATCGCGCTTGTATAGTCATCGCCATGACAACGCTCGCATTCCTTGCTGTAATGACGTTTGCCTTGGCCGCCGTGCCAAGCCTTCGTCCTGCGCTGCTGCTACTTACCCGCCGCTGAGCGTGCCTTTGGGCGCGACCGCTCGGCTAGGACAGCGCCCAAGATGTAGCAGAGCACAAAAGGATTTCCCAAAATGACCGATAAATCTGCGCAGCCGCGCGTGATGATTTTTGACACCACATTGCGCGATGGCGAACAAAGCCCGGGCGCGACGATGACCCATGACGAAAAGCTGGAAATCGCCAGCCTGTTGGACGAGATGGGCGTTGATATTATCGAAGCGGGGTTTCCGATCGCCTCCGAAGGCGATTTTGCCGCCGTGACCGAAATTTCCAAGGCCGCGAAGAACAGCACGATTTGCGGGCTGGCGCGGGCCAATTTCAAGGATATTGACCGCTGCTGGGACGCGGTGAAACACGCCAAATCACCCCGCATTCACACCTTTATCGGCACCTCGCCCCTGCACCGCGCCATTCCGAACCTGACAATGGACGAGATGGCGCAGCGCATTCATGACACGGTGACCCATGCGCGCAATCTGTGCGACAATGTGCAATGGTCGCCGATGGATGCCACCCGCACCGAACATGATTACCTGTGCCGCGTGGTGGAAATTGCCATTAAGGCAGGGGCCACCACCATCAACATTCCCGATACGGTGGGCTATACCGCCCCGCGCGAATCGGCCGATTTGATCCGTATGCTGCTGGAACGGGTTCCAGGCGCAGATAGCATTATTTTCGCCACGCATTGCCATAATGATCTGGGCATGGCCACGGCGAATGCGCTGGCAGCGGTGGATGCAGGCGCGCGGCAGATTGAATGCACGATCAACGGCCTTGGCGAACGCGCGGGCAATACCGCGCTGGAAGAAGTTGTCATGGCGATGAAGGTGCGCAATGATATTATGCCGTATCAGACGGGTATTGATACGACCAAAATCATGAACCTGTCGCGGCGCGTGTCGGCTGTTTCAGGCTTTGCCGTGCAGTTTAACAAGGCCATTGTCGGCAAGAACGCCTTTTTGCACGAAAGCGGCATTCACCAAGACGGGGTTTTGAAAAACGTCGAGACGTTTGAAATTATGCGCCCCGAAGATATTGGGCTGCATCAGAAAAACCTAACCATGGGCAAACATTCGGGCCGCGCTGCGCTGCGCAGCAAAATGGGTGAGTTGGGTTTTGATTTGGCCGATAATCAGCTGAACGATTTGTTTGTGCGGTTCAAGGCACTGGCTGATCGTAAGAAAGAGGTCTACGACGATGATCTGATTGCGCTGGTGGCAGACGAGGCCACGCAAGACGCGCATGATTATTTGCAAGTGCGCCGTCTGCGCGTGATTTGCGGCACAGAAGGGCCGCAAGAGGCAGAGTTGACCTTGTCGATTGACGGGGTGGAACATGCCACCGATGCCACGGGGGATGGGCCAGTGGATGCGGCCTTTAACGCAGTTAAAGCCATTTATCCCCATGCCGCGCGGTTGCAATTGTACCAAGTTCATGCCGTCACCGAAGGCACAGATGCGCAGGCGACTGTGTCTATTCGGCTGGAAGAAGACGGGCGCATTGCCACCGGGCAATCGGCTGATACCGATACGATTGTGGCGAGCGTTAAGGCCTATGTGAACGCGCTGAACCGACTGATCGTGCGCCGCCAAAAAACCGCGCCCGATGCCGATGTGAAGGGCGTGAATTACAAGGATGCCTAAGCGTTTTGAGAGCTATTGTTCTGTGGGCTATGGCAGGCGAATGCCATAGCCCATATCCAAATCGGGGTAGGGCAGATCGAAGGCGGCGGTGATAAGGCCCTGCGGCGCAGGCGGGGCCTTGTGCGGATAGGATGCAATTTTGCGCAGGCGTACGGCGGCATTTTGTGCGGCGGGTGTGTCTGGCCCCTGATGCAGCACTATCGCCGTGCGGCGCAGGTGGGGCAGGCTGGACACGGCGCGCAGGGCAAGGCTTTGCGCAAGGTTTGGCTGCCAACCCAAATCTGCCCAAGTGGTCAGTGCCAAATCCATCGCCGCTAAATCGCCCGCATCTGCGCAGGGAAAGGCGCAGACCAGCGTTTGGGTGGTGGATGTGGCAATTGCGGCCCAAGTTTCGGGGCCGATGCCCTGCGGTGCGGGCAAATCCAGCGCCAAGGTCATATCGGCGGGCGCGGGGGATGCTGCGGCCCATTCATAGGCGCGGCCCGCCCCGTGAAAGGCCGCGATGTCGCCATACCCCGCAGTGCCCTGCGCGGTATAGACACCCACAGTTTGGGGGGCGAAAAGCTGCATCAGATATTGCACGGGCGGCGCGTCTAAACTGGCCCCTTGGGGCAGGTTTGGCAGTTTAAGCCGCTGCGAGGCCATGACCTGCGGGTTCTGCGCCGCCTGTATCAAATTTTCCGCATCGCCAAAGCGCCCGTCAGAATAGCGGCGCAGGGGGGATATGCCATGCGCATCGGGGATGGCGTTGCTGTCCAAATCGCCCACGGGATAGCGCGTGGCGTAGGTCATACCGAGCTGGGCCAAGTCGCGCGCGGTCATGGGCAGGTTGCGCTGGGCCAGCATCTCGGCAATGGCCTTGCGATGCACACCCTGTTTGGCGGCAATGGCGACCCCGCGCGCAAGGTTTGAAATCCACGCGGCAATGGCCTTTGATCGCAGCTGCTGAAAGCTGCGCACAGGCAGGTGGAGGAGGTGCAGATCAGGGATAAGACGTTCGGGCAGCCGCCCATCTAACCCGCTGCGCAATTTGTGATTGCCATGTTCGCAAATAAGGCTGGCATCACACCCGCCGCCGAAACGGGCAAAAATCTTGGATGTCGAGGGGCGCAGCACTTCGGTCTTGCGCCGCCAATTCATCCGCAAAATAGGGTCGGGCTGAAGGGTTTCATCGCTGGCAGGATCAACCAAAAAGGTGCGCCATGCGATGCGGCCCAAGGTGACCCCGCGCTTTGGCCACAGGGCGCGGCGTGGCGTGGGGGTGGTTTTGGCATCCAGTTCGGCGCGTGTCCGGGCGGCCAAAAACTCGTCTGCGTCCAGAAAGAACACCTTATCTGCAAAACAAGCACTTTGCGCATAACGCAGCGCTTGGCTGACAAAAATTGCCTGCCCGTGATAGGCGGGCGGCTTATCGACCAGCACGATATTGCCCAGCTCGCGCACCAATTGGGCAATGATGCGGTGGGTGCCATCGCTGGAATTATTGTCCATCACAAAGATCAAATCCATCAACGGGGCGTGGTGGCGCAAAAACGGCTCGATGATATCCTGCTCGT
>CAXNEP010000099.1:0-7665 GCA_964200865.1 Cypionkella sp.
CAAACAGGGCTTGCAAGCCCGCGCCCCAGCGGCTAAATCCCCCGCCACGGCCCTGTTGCGGAGAGGTGGCAGAGTGGTCGAATGCGTCGGTTTCGAAAACCGATGTCGGTTTGCGCCGACCCAGGGTTCGAATCCCTGTCTCTCCGCCAAGCGCCATTGATTTTATTGCATAATTTGACAATTTTGTCACATCACCCCACATAAAGCCCCACAAAAGAAAAACGCTTGGGCGCTGGGCTAACTGTATAGATGCTTTTGGAAATCAACGAATGTTTGGGCCACTTGCTTCACCCCGCCCAGCGCGTTTGCACCTTCGCTTTGGCTGCCAAACTTCAATCTAAGAAATTCGGGCAGTTTGGCTCGGTCTAGGTCTTCGGCACCTGTTTCGACATATTGCCCAAGAACAAAGTTCAAGAATGCCGTTAGCTTCGCGTCATACTGGCCTGCAATAGCGGCGCGGCCAGCTTCGGCGCGTTCTTCGCGTGTTATGGGATCGGTTGAAAATGCAATATAGGCCAACACATCGAATATGTCGCTTTTCTCTGCCATGATCGCCTTGCGCACCTCTTTCAGAACGGCGGCATCATAGCCCAGCCCCGACAACTGGGCTAAAAGGGCTTTGCGGGTGTCAGGGTTGCCCCATAGCTTGCGCAGATCGTCTTCGTCTTTGAACAGGGTAGGCAGCGCGCCGAACATACGTTCGATGAAATCCTTGGCGCTGATCGGTTTGCCATCAGGCCCCCAAAAGGTGGTGGCGGCAATGTTGACGATATGTTTGCGGCCCAATTCGATTTGGATCATTTGCGGTTGGGTATCGCCCCCAGTATCACCGCCCCCAGTGCCTTCACCGCCAGTTGGATCATCGCTGCCTAGAGTTGGCTCGTCGCCGCCAATTTCGCCGCCTTCGCTCTTGGGCGTTTTGCCCTTGGGCGGATCGCCGTTCACAAGGATAGGCTCGCCATCCCATTCGGGATCATCAAATTTCAGGTAGGCTTTCACGAAGTCATAAATGGTGAAGTAATCCTTGCCATCGTAAACGCGCGTTCCCCTGCCGATGATCTGTTTGAATTCGATCATTGAATTGATCGGGCGCATCAGCACGATGTTGCGCACGTTCTTGGCATCCACGCCCGTGGAAAGCTTTTGCGAAGTGGTCAAAATCGTGGGCACGGTTTTACTGTTTTGTTGAAAGCGTTCCAAATGCGCCTCGCCTATCGCGCCATCATTGGCGGTGACGCGCACGCAGTAATCGGGATCAGGGTGTTTAACCTCTTGATTGATCAGATCGCGGATTAGGGCGGCGTGGGCTTGGGTGGCGCAGAAAACGATGGTCTTTTCGTTGTGGTTTAT
Source organism: Cypionkella sp. (assembly GCA_964200865.1). Classification (GTDB taxonomy): domain Bacteria; phylum Pseudomonadota; class Alphaproteobacteria; order Rhodobacterales; family Rhodobacteraceae; genus Cypionkella. Next base: position 1,351 of record CAXNEP010000099.1, read on the forward strand.
CTCGGCCAGAAAGGTGCGAACGCGGTGCAATTCGCGTTCCCTGATTTCGATGGTGCGGTTGAAGTGGCGTTCTTCATAGGTAGTTTCATCATCAGGCGCGCCCACCAAAACCTTATCAGCCCCATCGAACGTGTAAGTGTCGATGTTCGATGAAAACTGCCGAACGCGAAACGGCGTTAGATAGCCGTCTTCGATCCCTTCGCGCAGGGAATATTTGTAAACAGGTTCGCCAAAATAGGTGTATGTATCGGCGTTGTCATCGCGTTTGGGCGTGGCGGTTAGGCCCAGCTGATAGGCGGGTTCAAAATAGTCCAGAATCGCGCGCCAAGACCCTTCGGCATTGGCCCCGCCCCTGTGGCATTCATCGATAATGATGAAATCAAAGAAATCGGGCGGGTATTGGCGAAAGGCTTCGGCCCCATCCCCGCCCGTGGTTAGGGTTTGGAATATGGTGAAAAAGATGCTGGCATTGGTGGGCACGGCCCCGCGTTTGGCAATCAGCGCGGGGTCAAGGCGTAGGCGCGCGCCATCTTCGAACGCGCCGAACGAATTGAACGCCTGATTGGCCAAGATGTTGCGATCTGCCAGAAACAGGATGCGCGGGCGGCGGGTGGGCGCGCCGCCAAGGTTCCATTTTGCCTGATACAGCGTCCAGCAGAGTTGAAAGGCTATACCCGTTTTGCCCGTGCCTGTGGCAAGTGTCAGCAGGATGCGGCGATCCCCATGCGCCACGGCGTTTAGGGCGGCGGTAACTGCGTTGTATTGGTAGTAGCGGGGTTCCATTCGGATGCTGCCGCCCTCGTAAGGCACGGCCCCGAAACGGTCGCGCCATGCGTTCGGCGCGGGAAAGGCGCGCGCCCACAGATCGGCGGGGCTGGGCGGCGCGGGGATAGAACGTTCGCCCCCCTGCATATCAATTTCATACCAGTCCAGCCCATTGGTGGCATAGGCAAAGCGGGTTTGCAGGCGGCGGGCGTATTCCTTGGCTTGGCCCACGCCTTCGGCGGCGGGTTTGCCTGCGCGTTTGGCTTCGATCACGGCGAGTTTTTGGCCCATATGGTGCAGCACATAATCGGCGGACATGGGGTTTACCCGTTTGCCGCCTTGGGTGATGCGGCCCAGCGCGATGACTTCGCGGCGCACGGGGCTATCTGCGCCGCCCCAACCAGCAGCGGCAAGGGCGGGGTCGATGCGCTGGGCGCGAGTGTCTGCCTCGGATTCTGTGCTATAATCTGCCATGGGTTGAAGTTAACCTAGGTTAACTCTCCCTCAAAGGCTTTTTGCAACAGTGCGGCGCGCAGGGCATCCAGATCGGCGAGTTTGGCGCGGTACTGGGTTTCGGTGGTAGCGAATGCGTCAAAGGCTGCGTCCAAGGTAGTGACGATTTCGCGCTGTTCGGTGATTGGGGGAAGGGGGATTTTGAAATCTTGAAGCTGCGCTTTGGTTAAGGCTTGCCGCGTTGAACCGCCCTCCTCACCAATACCCAAAAGCCTATCTTTCATTTCCTTTGCAACAAGCAAATAAGCCAGAAAATCAGTGTTTAGTTGTTCGGGCTTTGGGCGCAGAATAGAAACGTGCTGGTTGACTCGCGCAGGCAACAACTCGGCGGGCGCTATGCAGCATCGCGCCACAGACGCGCCTGTGATGTTCAACAATACATCGCCCGCATTCACAGAAACATTGTCCAGCGCCGCAGCTTGGTCATCATCAAGAAAAGCCAAATCCTTCAAACGAAATTCCAGATCGTGGACATTCAGGCTGCGAATAAGGGCAATGCCTTGGTTTTTATAGGACTCGTTCCCGCCCCTTGGTGTAGCGCCGCTTCCGATTTTTGTGCAGACCTCGCCCAGCGCCTTGATCTGCCAGCCTGTTTTCGGGGCGGTGCCGTGTGGGGTAGAAAGCTGCCCTGAGAAGGCGCGGGATAGGGTGGATTGGCGCAGGTGGGACAGGTTTTCCAGATTGGCCAGCACATGGGCGCGGGCGCGGGATAGGCCTGCAAACGCCGCATCCAAAACCGCAACGATCTGCTTTTGCTCGGCAAGGGGGGGAAGGGAAATGGTTAGTTCGTAAACATCATTTCTGTTGATCCCTGGCTTTACACCCCGCGCCATGCTTGGCAGGTCTAACATTGACAGGGCAAAGTGCAGAAAACCCAATTCGATTTGCTTGGTATCATGCTGCGTAAAATAGGTTACGTCCAAAGGCCAAAAATCTTCATTCGCAAGATTGATTTCGCCTGCCGAACCTTTGCGCCCAATTATAAGGGACGGCCCCTTTGCTAGAAACAAGTCTGATCTGCTCTTTTCGCCATTAGCGCCATAAACGGAAAACCTGCCCTTTGCGTTGCGCTGATCGTCTGGAAGTGGCTTTCCGTATTCTAGCCTGACAACCTCCCCCAGTTCCTTAACCTGCCAGCCCGCCTTCACAGCATCCCCCGAATGCTATCCAAAATCTGGGCGGTCTCGGCATCCCTTGCCAGCATATCATCGATAATTTGGGCGGGGTCGCGCAGGGGGGCCTCTTCGGGTGCGCTGGGGTTTTTGATGGACAGATCATAGGTGGATTTATCCAAGCCTGCGCTGTCGATGATCCATGATTTATCGCCCAGCGCGCGGGTTTTTTGCAGGGTCACAAACTCGGCCAGATCGGCATCGTTCAAGGGGCTGGTTTTGCCCATCGTGCGACCTGGGGTCAGTTGATACACCCAAATCCCCTGCGATTTGCGGCCCCTTTCAAAAAACAGCACCACAGTTTTCACCCCCGCGCCCAGAAACGTGCCAGCGGGGCAATCAAGGATGGTGTGCAGGTGGCAATCTGTCAGCAGTTGTTTGCGCAGGGCAACCGATGCGTTGTCGGTGTTGGACAGGAACGTATTTTTGATCACAATCGCCGCCCGCCCGCCTGCGCGCAGGGATTCGATAAAGTGCTGCAAAAACATATAGGCCGATTCCGATGATTTGATCGGAAAGTTTTGCTGCAACTGTTTGTTTTTGTTGGTGCCAAAGGGCGGGTTTGCAAGGATAATGTCGTATCGGTCACGCTCTTCAATATCGGCAATCCGTTCGGCCAGCGTATCGGTACGCAGGAAATTGGGCGCGGGAATGCCGTGCAAGATCATATTCATCAGGCCAATGACATAGGCCAGCGGGGCCTGTTCGCGCCCATAAAACGTGCGGCGTTCCAGCGTTTGCAGATCATCGGGGGATTTCACGCGCGGGCGCAGATAATCGAACGCCTCGCACAAAAAGCCCGCCGAACCTGCCGCACCATCATAGATGGTTTGCCCAAGCTGGGGATCGATCACCTGTATCATCGCGCGGATTAGCGGGCGCGGGGTGTAGTATTGCCCGCCATTGCGCCCCGCGTTGCCCATGTTTTTGATACGGGTTTCGTATAGGTCTGAAAGTTCGTGCTTTTGCGCTTGGCTGCCAAAGGTAAGCTGATCGATCAGGCCCAGCGCATCGCGCAGCATGTAACCGTTTTGGAATTTGTTGCGCACTTCGGTGAAAATCTCGCCGATTTTGTATTCCACGGTATCGGGGCTGGGCGCGGTGGTTTTGAATCCGCGCAGATAGGGCATCAGGGCGGTGTTCACAAATTCGATCAGATCATTGCCGATCAGGGTATTGTCCAGATCAGGCTTGCCGTTTTCCAGCTTGGGCGCGGCCCAGTTTGACCAGCGAAAGCGTTCGTGAAACAGGAATTTGTGATCTTCGCCCATCAGGGCGGCGTTCACGGCGCGTTCCTGTTCCAGATCGTCAAGGTATTTCAGAAACAGCATCCAAGAGGATTGTTCGACATAATCCAATTCGGTGTTGCAGCCCGCCTCTTGAAACATAATGTCGTCAAGGTTTTTGAACGTCTGTTCGAACATGGCGGCCCCTACAACTTACTCAACTCAACCTTTAGGGGTAGCTGGGCGCTATGCCAAGCCCCGAATGATTTGGGCCTGACGTTCATGGGATACGGGAAGGTATGCGCCCACGGTAGTTACAACCGATTTGTGGCCAATGTTTTGCGAGAAGGCCTTGAAGGCTTCGCGCGATTGAAACTTTTCATCGCCCCATTTAATCAGCGTCTTGCGGAAAGAGTGCGGGCCAAAGGCAGGCAGGCCAGCGGCGGTGAAGGCGGATTTTATAACCTCGCAAATGGCGGCGGCGCTGGCGTAAGGTTCGCGTTCAAACCCCACCACTGTGAAGCTGCCTTCCATGTTTGCGATTTTCAGTTTTGGGAACAGGGCATCATCGTAGCCGAATAGCTGATCGTTTTTTAGATGCTCCACCCAATCGATGAAAGTCTTTTCATACTCGCCGCCAACTGGCAGGAAATGGGTGGTGATGGTCTTGGAAAACTTGGTCTTCACATCACGGCCATCTTGGAAAACGCTGCCTTGGGCCAAATCGATGTGTTTAATACGCAGGGAAGCGATTGCACCATCGCGCGCGCCAGTGATCATCAGAAAGGCAAACAGCGCCTTGTTGCGCCTCTCTGTGGGCGTGGCGCTGGGCATCAGGCGAAAGGCGTGGGCGCATTGTTCCATGCTGGGGAAAACAGCAGGGCGTTCGGCGTGGGCGGCGCGGGCATCTTTGGCGTTGTTGTTGAAATACTCGGCATCAGAATAACGAAGGCGGGATTTGTAACCCGTCTGGCCTGCCAGCCAAAGAAAGAAGGCCTTCACCGCGCGCAGGGTGCCATCGATGGTGGATTTGGAAAGGGGCCTGCCCGTGCGGGCGTTCTTTTCTTTGGCCAGATGGTCTTTGAATTTCATCGCCTGTTCGATGTGAAACTGCTTAAACGATTTGAAATTCGTGCTGCGTTCAAATCGCAAGATCGCATCGATTGCCTTATCCACAGTTGTCATATCGCGGCCACTGGCAGCGCGCAGATAGTGGGCGTAGCTGCGTTTCATACGCTCATTTTCTTCGTTGTGTTTACGGGTCATTGGTGGGCCTTTCTAAGTGTAAGTTTAAGGGGGCTTTGGCAGTATCCTTTAATGTTCCAAAGCCCCACTTGGTTTGCGGCATGATTTCGGGACTGGGCGGCGCAAAACGGAAAACTTTGTTAGCGTTCCTGCATGATTGCCCGCACCGATTCCACGGGGCATTTGCAACCTTTTAACTCACCCCCTCCCCACTATTACGCGACTGAACGATCACCATCACTGTGAAAAGCTTTTCAAAATCGGGCAGCGATTTGCGGCCAATCATTCGGTTACACATACCCCCACAGGTTTCGCACAACCCAACTAAGCGCAGGGTCTTGCCGTTTTGGGGTATGGCATCGACAAGCCCACCATCGGGGCGCGTCTGGGTTTTGCACCGCAGGCAGTAAAGTTGATCTGGGGCCAAGGGCCTTTTCGCACTTTTCTGCCGTGCCGTTAGAAAGCCAATTAGGTCTTCGCCAATGATCAAATAGGGGCGCTTTGATTTTAGAATTGGCAGCCCAGCCTTTACCCAAGAACGCACCGCAGCCCCAGAAAGGTTCAATAGGTTTGCAACCTCTTCGATGGTGTAAGTGCGCCCAGCGCGAATCGCGCGGAAACTGGTTCGCTTTGGCTTTGCAGCGCCCCTGTTTTGCGAAACAGGGCTGTACGCTGTCATCGGCGGTGGGCCTCTGCCTGCGCCTTTTCCCAAGTCTCAATTTCCGAAAGTTTCCAGCGGGCGCAGCCTGCACTTAGCTTGATTGGCTTTGGAAAATTGGGGTTTTCCCGCACCCAACGGCGGATTGTCAGGTGGTGCAGGTTAAAGCGGGCGGCAACTTGCCGATCTGATAGATACACGTCTGCCATAGGCCAAAACGTCCTTTTCTAGCGCGTGAAACCGAAACGCATTCAGCGTTGCGATTTTCGCAAGATCGTGCAAAAAGGGGTAGTCCGTAGAAAGACAACCCGCCCAGAGTTTGCTCGCCAAAAGCTGCTCTGGGCACCATTATTTTCGCTATGTGCCAAACGGCGTGGCGGTGCATTGCATTTAGTTGCAACTGTATAAATGCATAGGCGATTTATAAATCGCCGCAACAGAAAAATTTAGCCCTGAAGTGTGCTGCCAGATCAAGTGCGCGCTTGACTTTCCCAAGAATCAATTATCCGTTTTTCATTTTTTAAGTTCAGCATCATCTGCCAAAAAAGTTTCAAATAGAAGTCGCCTTAACCGTAAATCGGCACAACCTGCCCAGAATTGGTTTTCCCATCCAAATAATCGGCCCAAACGCCCATCATCGCGCGGCGCTTTTCGATCATATCGCCACGCCGATACGCAGCTTCAACCGCACTGCTAATTCGATGTGCCAATGCTACTTCGGCCATATCGGCGGGGA
>CAXNEP010000100.1:0-7545 GCA_964200865.1 Cypionkella sp.
AATGTGGCGCGCGAAATGCCCAAACTGCGGGCGGCGGCGGATGCATTGCCCTGCGCGCGGGCAAGGGCGCGCATCAGCACGGCGCGCTCGCCATCCTCTAGCCGTTCGGGCTGGGGCGGTTGGTTCAGCGCGCCAGCCAAAGCATCGGCGGCGGGAATAGGGCTGCGCGCAATGTCGAGTGGAAGGTTTAAGGACAGCCGCGCGGCGCGGGTGGCCCCGATGACCAGATCGTCACCGTCCACCGCCAAAAGCGCGGCAGAGGCGCGGGGATTGTTGGGCACCATCACCATGCGCGCGCGGGGAAAGGCCGCGCGGAAATTACCCTCTTCAATGCGCTGGGCCGCCTCGGTCAGGGCCTGCACAATCAGCCCTGTGATCCCGACAGTTAAATCAGACCGCGCCGAGGATACATCCAACACGCCCGCAATCTGGCCAAATTCGTCAAACAAGGGCGCGCTCATGCAAGACAAAATTGTGTTATCGGCCAGAAAATGTTGGCCCCGGTCGATGGTGACAACCCGTTCTTCCACCAGCGCCGTGCCGATGCCGTTTGTGCCCTGCGCGGCCTCGCTCCACTGGGTGCCAAGCCACAGGCCCCAATCTTCAAAGGTGGAATCGTCGCCGCGCGCGCCGCGCCGTTCTAGTGGCACGCCATCGCGGTTGGCCAGCACCACGCAGCAGCCCACCCCGCCCACGGCGGCAAATAGGCGGTCAAGGCTGGGGGTGGCGGTGTGCAGCATTTGGCCCATGGCCTCGCGTGCGGCGGCAAATTCAGCGGCGGTCAGGCGGTGTGATTTAGATTTGCGCAGCGGGTCAAGCCCGTGCAAATAGGCCGATCTGCCCCATGATGCGACAAGCGGGCTGCGCGCCGCGCCGCCCTTGGCCAAAGCGGATTGGATCGCGGACATATGCGAAACGCTATCGCGCGCTGCCATGGCTTTTCCCCCAATGTGGCAAGGCGCACCCTCCCAAGTGCAGCCTTGCCAAGGTTGAAACTAAGCGATGATTTTTGCATCGCGCAAGCAAAACTTTTATCTCTTTAGTCTAGCGGCGCGGGCGGCGTATCGTCCCAATCTTTGCGCAGTATGCGCGCGGCAGAACCGTCAGGGTCGTCAAACTGGCGGGTTTTCATTGACCACAGGAAAAACCCAAGACCAAAGCCGCCGAGCACTAGGGATATGGGAATAAGATAGACCAGAATATTCATCAAAGCCCCCTATTTCAGCCGCAGCGCGTTCAGTGATACCGTGATCGAGGACAGCGACATGGCCAATGCAGCGGCAAGCGGCGTGGCAAGCCCCGCCAGCGCGAGCGGTACCGCGATGACGTTATAGGCGGCGGAAAGCCCAAAGTTTTCCAAGATGCGGCGGCGGGCCTGACCCGCGATGCGCATGGCGTCGGCAATCGGGGCCATATCTGCGCCCAAAAGCACGATATCGGACGCAACCCGCGCAGCATCCAGCGCCGAGGCGGGGCTGATGGACACATGCGCGCCCGCCAGCGCGGCGGTGTCGTTCAGACCATCGCCCACCATCAGCACGCGGTGGCCCTTTGCCGATAAATCGGCAATCAGGCGCAGTTTATCTTCGGGCAGCGCGGCGGCGGTAAAGTTGGCAATGCCCAGCCGGCCCGCCAGTGCCGCCACGGGGCCAGCAGTATCGCCCGACATCAGGTAAACGGTTTTGCCCATGGCGGCAAAGGCATCCACCGCAGCCTGCGCGCCTGTGCGCAGGCGGTCTTCAAAGGCGAAGGCGTGGGTTTGCGCGCCCCAGCGCAGGTAGGTGGCGGTGACATCAAGCGGGTCTGCCCCCACCCACGCCGCGCGGCCAAGGCGCAGAGTGCGGCCCTTATACAGGCCTTGCATGCCGTAACCTGCCACTTCGGTGATTTCGGTCACACCGCCGTCTGGGGTAATGCCAGCGGCAAACGCGGCAGCGGCAAGGCTTTGCGATAAGGGGTGCGATGAGCTTTGCGCCAATGCCGCCGCAAGCGCGACCAGATGCGGCGGATGGGCAGCAAAACCGACAGGGGTTGGCGTGCCCATAGTCAGCGTGCCCGTTTTATCCAAAACAATGGTATCCACTTCGGCCAAGCGTTCCAGCGCCGTGCCGTTCTTGATCAAGAGGCCAAGGCGGAACAGTTTTCCGCTGGCCGATGTGACCACGGCGGGCACGGCAAGGCCCAGCGCGCAGGGGCAGGTGATGATCAGCACCGCCGCCGATATATTGATGGCAAAGCGCACATCGCCGCCCGTTTGCCACAGCCAAAAGCCAAAGGCGGAAAAGGACAAGATATGCACCAGCGGCGAATACCAAGAGGCCGCGCGTTCCGCGAGCGAGGTGTAGCGCGTTTTGGCATTTTCGGCGATGGACACCAAACCCGCCATGCGGTGCAGGGCGCTATCGCGGCCCACTGCCGTTGCGCGGATGTCTAAGGGGCCAGTCAGGTTCACCTCGCCCGCCAAAACCTGCACGCCTTGCCCTGCAAAGGCGGGCAGGCTTTCGCCTGTGAGGATGGAACGATCCAACTCGGAGGTGCCAGAAACGATGACCCCGTCCACAGGCACGCGGCCACCTGGACGAACGCGGATGATATCGCCCAAAGCCACATCAGATGTGGGGCGGATGACTTCGGCACCGCCTACCAGCACGGTTGCGCGCGGCACTTCTAAGGCGGCGAGTTCTTCGGCAGCCGATCGTGCAATCGCGCGGGTGCGATGATCAAGATAGCGGCCCAGCAGCAGGAAAAAGCACAGCATCACAGCCGCATCGAAATAGGCGTGATGGCCGCCTTGGGCGGTTTCATACAGGGAGATCGAGGTGGCAAGGATCAGCGCCAGCGATATGGGCACATCCATGCCAAGGCGCCCTGCCCCCAGGCTGCGCGCGGCGCTGGCGAAAAACGGGCGGCCCGAAAAGGCCACAGTGGGAATGGCGATCAGCGCGGAAATCCAATGGAACATATCGCGCGTGGCCCCATCGCCGCCTGACCAAACAGCAACTGACAGCAGCATGACATTCATCATCGAAAAAAAGGCAACCCCCAGCCGCATAGCCAAATCGCGGCTGGCGCGGTCTGTTTCGGTGCTAGATAGCATACCTGCGTCCAGCTCATGCGCCTCATACCCTGCGCGGGACAGGGCGGCGATCAGGCGGGCGGGTTCAACCCCTGCTTCGGTTTCAATCAACACGCGGCGCTGGGTAAGGTTTAGGCGCGCAGCCTTAACCCCCTCCTGCCCTATCAGGGCGCTTTCCACAGTGCTGATGCAGGCGGCGCAATGGGCGGCGGGCAGGGACAGCATGATATTGGCCCCCCTTCCTGCCGCAAGCGCCGCGATAGATTGGGCAGACGGCGCGACTGCGCAGGCGGGGCAAGCGGCCATGCCGCCAGCTTCATAGGAGGTGGTGGTCAGGGCAGTTTGCAGCGTCATAGCCTAGCCTTTCACCCAAAGGGCCAAGCGTTGGCGAAACAGAGTGCCATCCTGTGCGTGGCCTGTCACATACATCACCCATTTGCCCTGCCCCAGTTGGGCATCTGCCAGATAGGCCCCTTGGGAATAGGCAAATGTCGGGCTGAAATCTTGGCGCGCCTCGGTACTGCGGCCCACCAAAACCTGCACATCAGCCAGCTGCACAGGCGCGCCTGCGCTATCGGTAAAGCGCAAGGATAGCTGGCCCAGCACGGGATCATAGCCCTGCACCAGCCGCCAGCCCAGCGCCAGTTGCGCCGCGCGCTCGGCATCAAAGGTTTGGCTGGCAACGTAGGAACTGCTCACCTCTAGCCCCGGAAAGGTGCTGATCGCGCGGTAGGCCATCAGCACATTCACCCCAATAATCAGCGCAAAGGCCGATGCGGTAAAGGCAAACACCATTGGGCCTGTTATTCTGAATTCGGATTGCCTTGGAGTGTTCGAGGGCATCTTAGTTATCCTTTCCATCGTCATCATCATGGTGTGCGTCTGCGCCGTAGAACACCGTGTCATAGTGGATGCGCAGCGGATCAACGGCGGTGCCATCTGGCCCCATGTCCATGATCCACAGGCGCAGATCGGTGCGTTCGGCCCCCACGGCCAAGGTTTCCAAAGGCGCGGTCACAAACAGGCGCACGGTTTTGGTTTGGTTGGCAGGCACGGTGATGTTCAGATCATCCTGCCCGTCAAAGGCCAAAAGGAAGGTCGCAATCGAAGAGGAAGACACGGCAAACACGCGGTCATCGCCCTGCATATTGCGCAAGCGCAGATCGTAGGCGTTGCGGATAGACCCATCTGACAGGGTGACATATTGCGGGTTGCGCACGGGGGTGACGTTTACATCCAAGGGCGCGCGCAAAAACAGCGCCACAATCAGCCCCACGCCAACCCCCGCCCAAAGCACTGTGTAGACAACCGTGCGCAGGCGCAAAATATGCCGCCAAAGGGATTTCTTGGGCGCGCCTGCACGTTCGGATACCTCATCGGTTAGGGCAAGATACCCGATCAAGTCGCGCGGCTTGCCGATTTTGTCCATAACGCCATTGCAGGCATCAATGCACAGCCCGCAGGTGATGCAGGCCAGTTGCTGACCGTCGCGGATATCAATTCCCATTGGGCAAACATTCACGCAGGCCATGCAATCGATGCAATCTCCTTGCGTTTGGGCGCCTTTGCTCTGCGCTTCCTGCCCCGCCTTTTCAAGCTTGCCGCGCGGCTCTCCGCGCCAATCGCGGTAGCCGATGGTTAGGGTGTCTTCGTCCATCATCGCGGCCTGAATGCGCGGCCAAGGGCAGGCGTAAATGCAAATCTGCTCGCGCGCGAAACCACCAAAGAAAAAGGTCGTGCCCGTCAGAATCCCCATGGTGACATAGGCAACGGGGTGGGCCTGAAAATGGATCAGATCGTAAAACAGCGTTGGCGCATCGGTGAAATAAAATATCCACGCGCCCCCCGTGGCCAGCGCAATGGCCAACCAGACCCACCATTTCACGCCGTTTTTGATCAGCTTTTCCCAGTTCCACGGCTGGCGGTGCAGACGGATGCGCGCGTTTCGATCGCCTTCGATCCAGCGTTCGACCAAAATAAACAGGTCTGTCCACACCGTTTGCGGGCAGGCATAGCCGCACCAGACCCGCCCCGCAGCCGAGGTGAACAAGAACAGGCCAAGCCCCGCCATAATCAGCAGGCCCGCCACAAAGTAAAACTCGTGCGGCCAAATCTCGATCATGAAAAAGAAAAAGCGGCGGCCTGACATATCGATCAGCACGGCCTGATCGGGCAGGTTTGGCCCGCGATCCCAGCGGACCCATGGGGTGATGTAGTAGATGCCCAGCAGCAGCACCATCAGCGCCCATTTCAAATTGCGAAACGTGCCGTAAACGCGGCGCGGAAAGATGGGTTCGCGGGGCGCGTATAACGCGGGCGGCGGCTGGTCGGCGCTGGACATTTGCAGGCTCCACAATGCGATTCGGGGTGGCGCGGGGCCACTCTTGCCGAAAGCATAGGTAAAACTTGCACCTGCGCCTTGAGTTAGATCAATGTGAGGTGTTATTTGCGCGGGGCGAATGCGGCGCTAAAGCGCGAAATCGGTTGACGTCAGAAACGTAACACCGCGCACATCAATTTCGAAATCGGCGCGGCGGTCGCCGTTCGTGTCGCCATAAACGATCACGCCAGTGCTTGAGGCCGCAAACCAAACCGCGTTTTTGGCGGGCGTTGTACCGCTAAAATCAAACCTCTGGTCACCGCGCATATTGGTGTTCGTGTTGGCATCAATCAGGCGCAGATCGATGTCGTCGCTATTGCGCCTGAAATCAAAGATTACATCCCGGCGCGCCGCGCCAAGGCCCGTCTCGCCGTCATCAAAAACAAAGTTGTCGGGCCCAAGGCCGCCGTAAAGGCGATCCGCGCCAGTTCCGCCTGAAATGGAATCCTCGCCCGCGTAACCATAGATTGTGTCATTGCCTGCAAAGCCCGTCATGTTGTCGTCGTATGGCGACAAGGTGATCGTGTCAGCGCCGCGCAGGGCGGTTCTGAACACGCCAATATCATCAACGTTGGAATCGGTTTTAGCTGCCCGATTGATTGTTTGTGCCGCCAGAGCAAAGCCCGACATGCCCCAAAGACCATAAAGTTGGCCGTCCTCATAGGCGTAGGTTTCCGCCATAACGTTCACTGTGCCCGAGATAGTGCCTCGATTGGCCGAACCCGTAAGGCCAGTGCCCGCAAAACTAAGGTAATAGTCTGACCAAAAGATAGCGTTATCATCAAAGCCGTTCACAACCAATGTATCGCGGTAAACCGCCCCCTCGATCGTTTCATTGATGCCGCGCGAAAGCACTTCACCGCGATAATGATCGAAATACCAATTTAGATTGACCGCTTGGATATCAAACCGAATATTGGAATTAAACTTCGCCATGCCCGCGCCCCACCTATCTATGCTTTTGGGTAGCCCCCAGGGCCGTGGGGCGTCAAGACAAAATTACAACCACAAAGGTCTGTTCGCAGGCAAGTGCGTTTGCCGCAAGATATGGAACATGGCCCGATCTGCGCCGCCATCATGGCCCAGATCGACCATCATCGGTAGCGCTGCGCACGCGCCCATCATTCGCGCATGTTCGGCACGGCGCGGCCGTTGCACCTAAAGTATGAAATCGCCCGCCGTCAGGCTGGACACGCCGCGCAATTCAATTTCGAAATCGGCCCGCGCGTCACCGTTTGTGTCGCCAAAGACGATTAGATTGTTGCCCGACCGTGCAAACCAAACATCGTTGGCGCCTGCCCGTGTGCCGCCAAAGTCAAAGTTTTGATCCCCTGCACGGCGCGAATTGGCGTCAATCTGACGCAGGTCAAGATCATCAGAGCGCGGCATAAAATCGTAGATGACATCGCGGGCAGCCGTGCCCCGACCTGTTTGAAGATCGTCAAAGATGAAATCGTCGGCGCTGGCGCCGCCATACAAATGATCGCGCCCAGCCCCCCCGCTGATCGAGTCGGCCCCGCCATTGCCGCGAATGGTATCACTGCCGCCAAAGCCCAAAACCACATCCGCAGCGGACGATAGGGTAAAGGTGTCTGCGCCCGCAAACAGGCGCGCAAACATTGCCGCGTCATCAGTTTTGCCAGTGGACATCACGCTATCAACAATTCCAAAGGCATCGATTGTAATGCCATCGATAACCCACCCTGGCGGCCTCTCGCTGGTGCCAAAGGGGCGGTTCTGGTACTCTAACCGCAAAGCGGGCCCATTATCGCGCAACCCTTCGTCTGTCAGACCAAAGTCGTTGCCGAACAAAGACAGAAACTCTTGTGCGGTTGAGCCGTTAAAAGTCCAAAATGCTCCCGAATTGCCAAAGGAAAAAGCTGCGTCGAATTGGACTGGTACCTGGGTGATAGGAAATACGTTGAACAAGTTCAACATATCAAACTTGAACGTAGCCGTTACCGTCGCCATGAGGTGCCTCCAGATTGTGTATAGTATCATTAACACATCTTAAAGAAATACAGAAACGTTTAGTTGAGCACGATCTGCACGCCTGCTGGGATGAACCGCTCGCCCGAATATCCTGAAT
>CAXNEP010000101.1:0-7527 GCA_964200865.1 Cypionkella sp.
CGGCCAATACGGGCAATCTCGACGTAAATGCACAAAACATCGCCCACCTTAACGGGGCGAATGAATTGCATCGCGTCAATCGCCACTGTGGCCACTCGCCCCTGCGCGCGCCCCGATGCCACAATCCCCGCCGCCATATCCATTTGAGACAGCACCCAGCCGCCAAAAATATCGCCGTTGGTGTTCACATCCCTTGGCATGGCAAGGGTGCGCAGGGTTAGCTCGCCCTTTGGCGTATCGGCGAGGGTATCGATCATTCGTTTTCCCTTAGGATAGCGCCCGCAAGATACAGCGATCCGCAAATCAGCACGCGGGCATGGGGGTTTGCCGCTGCAATATCGGCCAAAGCATCCGCCACCGATGGGGCCACGCTGGCATCCAGCCCCGCCGCAGATGCCGCCGCCGCCGTAACCTCGGCGGGAAGGGTGTTCACCTCGTTTGGAATAGACACGGCGCGCAGGGTTTTGGCATGGCCCTTGAGCGGCTGCATATACCCCTTCACATCTTTGGTGTTCAGCATGCCGCAAATCAAATGCGTCTCGCGCGCGGGCAGGCGCGCCAGCGTTGCGGCCACCGCCTGCCCCCCCGCAGGGTTATGCCCGCCGTCAAGGAACAACTCGACCTGCGGGGCCAAATCCACCAGCGGCCCGCGGCGCAGGCGCTGCATCCGCGCGGGCCAAACGGCGCGGGTCACGGCGGCCTGACACGCAGCATCGCCATAGCCCAAATGCCGCAGCGCCATCAGCGCCGCCCCCGCATTTTGCACCTGAAACGGGCCAATCAGGTTGGGCAGCGGCAAATCCAAAAGCCCGTTTTCATCCTGAAACACCAGCCGCCCTGCTTCCTCGGACACATGCCAATGCTGCCCATAGGCCAGCACTGGCGCGCCTAGGCGGGCAGCGACGGCTTCGATCACCTCCAGCCCATCGGCCATTTGTGGGCCCAGAATCACGGGCACGCCGCGCTTGATAATCCCCGCCTTTTCGCCCGCAATCGCAGCAACGGTATCGCCCAAGAACTGCTGATGATCCAGCGAGACGGGGGTAATAATCGACAGCTTCGGCGTGATAACATTCGTCGCATCCAGCCGCCCACCCAGCCCCACCTCTAACAGGGTGTAATCGGCAGGCTGGCGGGCAAAGGCCAAAAACGCCGCGCAGGTGGTAATTTCAAAAAACGTAATCTCACCCTGCCCATTGGCCGTGACGCATTCGTCCAGCAGCGCGGTTAAACTGGCTTCCGAAATCAAATCCCCCGCCAGCCTGATCCGTTCATGAAACCGCGCCAAATGCGGCGAGGTATAGGCGTGAACAGATTTCCCCGCCCCTTCCAGCCCCGCGCGGATCATCGCCTGCGTGCTGCCCTTGCCATTGGTGCCCGCAATGTGAATGGCGGGGGGAATGCGCGTTTCGGGGTGGCCCAGCGCGTCCAGCAATCGGTGCACACGCCCCAATGTCAGATCAATCACCTTGGGATGCAGCGTCATCATCCGCTGCAAAACGGCGTCAGACCCGCCAGCGCCCTGCACGGTCATGCCGTTTGCTCTTGCCCAATCACACCAGGCGGGGGCAAATCGCCCTTAATCGCAGGGCTTTGGCGCATCAGCATCCGCATGATCGTAATCAACTCGTCGCGCATGTCTTTGCGATGCGTCACGCGGTCTAGCATCCCGTGATCCAGCAAATACTCGGCGCGCTGAAACCCTTCGGGCAGCTTTTCGCGGATGGTCTGTTCAATCACCCGCGCGCCCGCAAACCCGATCAGCGCGTTGGGTTCAGCAATTTGCACATCGCCCAGCATGGCATAGCTGGCCGTCACCCCGCCCGTGGTGGGGTGGGTCATCACCACAATATAGGGCAGCCCCGCCTCGCGCAGCATTTGCAGCGCCACAGTGGTGCGCGGCATTTGCATCAGCGATAGCAACCCCTCTTGCATACGCGCCCCGCCAGAGGCCGAGAAAAGAACAAACGGGCGCTTCAGCTTAATCGCGCGTTCAGCCCCTGCGATAATCGCATTGCCCACATACATGCCCATCGAGCCTGCCATGAAGGAAAAATCCTGCCCCGCTGCCACTATGGGGGTGCGGCCCACCTCGCCCTCGGCGACCAGCATCGCATCTTTCTCGCCCGCCGCCTTTTGCGCGGCTTTCAAACGGTCGGGATAGCGTTTTTGATCGCGAAATTGCAGCGGGTCATGCACAGGCTCGGGCACCTTCACCTCGGTGAAAATCCCCAGATCGAACAGCGCATTAAACCGATCACGCGGCGAGATTGCCATATGATGATCGCAGTTCGTGCACACATTCAGCGCCGCCGCCAGCTCGCGGTGAAACAACATCGTCCCGCATTCGGGGCATTTCGTCCACAGGTTTTCAGGCACATCCCGCTTGGAAAACAGGCTGTCAATCTTGGGGCGAACGTAGTTGGTGATCCAGTTCATCGGGGTAGGGCCTTTTGCTGTGCTGAGTGTCAGTTAAGATGCTTTTGCAAGAATTGCAATCTGATGCCGTGCGCGCGCCCGTCTTGATTTACCGCCCTTTCGCCACAGATCACACACCATGCGCACACCAAACCCGCCCCCAGATGTCATCAGCGAAGTCATTCAAATGGCGCTGAGCGATCATGACAGCTTTGACGCCATCCGCGCGCTGCACGGCCTGTCGCCCGATGCGGTAAAGACATTGATGCGCCAAAACCTAAAGACGGGCAGCTATCGCGCGTGGCGCAAACGGGTTCGGCAATTTGGTGACAGGCGCGAGAATTACAAATAAACATGGGCCATTCTGGCGCGCCAGCTTCGCCTAAGCCTAAACCCGCAAATGCCGCACCCTTGCCCCCCACTCAATCGCCGCCGCGTGCAAACGGTCAATCGAGAGCTCTTCGCGCACCTCTTCCAGCATACGCAGTTCAATCTCGCGCAGCGTGCCGTCTGCCGTTGCCACATCGCAGGCCAGCGCATAGGCGGTTTCATACAGCCGTTCTGGCAGCGCGTCGCGGATCAGGCCAAACAGCGCGTCCAGCCCGTCTTCTTCCTCGAACAAATCAAACACGGTCTGCGCCACCACGCGCAACCGATCCATGTCATAATCGGCAAACACGGGCATATGGTTGACCATGCGCTGAATGGCCATCAATTCGGGCGTGCGCATTTGTTCGTCGCTGGCGGAAACGGCGATCATCACGGCCACCAGCGCATCTTGCACCGATAGCGAAGCGGGGGTGTCTTGCATGAAATGCTCCTATTTCAGGGCAGAATATTGACCCCAGCCCCGCGCAGCAATAGAGGAGTTTAGTTGCGGGCAATATGGCGCGCAAAACTATAAGGAATGCGGCGATGACAGCGCTTCGGGATGCGGGGATGAAATCCAAGGCTTGGCCCTTTGAAGAGGCGCGCGCGCTGCTGAAGCGATACGAAAAGAAAGCCCCCGAAAAGGGCTATGTGCTGTTTGAAACGGGCTATGGCCCCAGCGGCCTGCCCCATATAGGCACCTTTGGTGAGGTGGCGCGCACCACCATGATCCGCCGCGCGTTCGAGGCGATTTGCGATATTCCCACCCGTCTGATCTGCTTTTCCGACGATGTGGACGGTATGCGCAAAGTGCCCGAAAACGTGCCCCAACAGGACATGCTGCGCCAGCATATGCAAAAACCGCTGACATCGGTGCCAGACCCGTATGGCCAGTTTGACAGTTTCGGCGCGCATAACAACGCCATGCTGCGGCGTTTTCTGGATACCTTCGGATTTCAATACGACTTCATCAGCGCCACCGAATTCTACAAATCGGGCCGTTTTGATGACACGCTGCGGCTGGCGACCGAACGCTATGACGCGATAATGAATATCATGCTGGCATCCCTGCGCGAAGAACGCCAGCAGACCTATTCCTGTTTCCTGCCAATCCACCCCGAAACGGGGCGCGTTTTGTATGTGCCGATGAAAAACGTCGATGCGGTGAACCACACCATCACCTTTGACGATGAAGATGGCCGCGAATGGACGCTGCCCGTCACGGGCGGGCATGTGAAACTGCAATGGAAGCCCGATTTCGGCGCACGCTGGGCCGCGCTGGATGTGGATTTTGAAATGTATGGCAAAGACCATTCCACCAATACGCCCATCTATGACGGCATCTGCAACGTGCTGGGCGGGCGCGCGCCCAACCATATGACCTATGAATTGTTCCTTGATGACATGGGCCAAAAGATTTCGAAATCCAAGGGAAATGGCCTGACAATCGACGAATGGCTGACCTATGCCGCCACGGAATCGCTTTCCTACTTCATGTATCAAAAGCCAAAAACCGCCAAGAGGATGCATTTTGATGTGATCCCGCGCGCGGTGGATGAATACCACCAGCAACTGCGCGCCTATCCTGACCAAGACATCGACGCGCAGGTGAACAACCCTGTTTGGCATATCCACCACGGCGCGCCGCCTGCGTCGAAAATGGTTGTGACATTCGGGATGCTGCTAAACCTCGCCTCGGTCGCAGGGGCCACCGATGCGGCAGGGCTGTGGGGCTTTATCAAAAAATACGCCCCCGAAGCCAGCCCCGAAGCCAACCCCGATCTAAACGCCGCCGCCGCCCATGCCGTGCGCTATTTCACCGATAGAATCGCCCCTCACCGCAAATTCCGCCTGCCCACCGATATGGAACGCGCCGCCATGCGAGACCTGCGCGCGCGTCTGGCCGCATGGGAGGGTGAGACAACCGACGACGCCCTGCAAACCATGGTCTTCGAAGTGGGCAAAGATCACGAGTTCGAGCCGCTGCGCGATTGGTTCAAAGCCCTGTACGAAGTGCTTCTGGGCGCATCGGATGGCCCCCGTTTCGGCGGCTTTGTCGCGCTGTATGGTGTGGGCGAGACGATTGCCATGATGGATAGGGCACTGGCGGGCGAGATGGTGAGCGCGCCTTAACCCAGCAACCCCCGCTTCACCGCCTCTGGTTCGGTCTGAATGAGCCGCAACAGAGCTGCCGCAGGGCCACTCACGCGGCGTTGGCCTTGTTCCCATTTGCTATAGCCCGACAGGCTCATCCCCATCAGGGGGGCCATTTGCGCTTGGGTCAGCTTGGCCTGAAGGCGCACCTCGCGCGGGGCGATGGGGCTGTGCAGAATAGCTGGCCCCTCGCCTTTGGCATGGGCCAAGGCTTGCCCCATCCCTTCGATCAAATCATCGCCAAAATCGCTCATGCCTTATCCTTCCAGATCGCCTTCAGCGCCGCCGCAAGGCCCGTCACCACGCGTTTCTCATCGTCGGAAAACAGCTTGTCTGCCTGCCGTGTGAATATGGGCGTTTCTGCGACGGTTTGTATATGATATATGACCCATTGGGTTATAATTTCAAGAAAGGTACCCCGCCAATTCGGCGCTGGCGGGCGCGTTGGTGGCAAAAGCATGATTTGACTTGCGCGGCGCTTGGTCTACCCTTTGCCTATCCCAGCCAAAGGAGTGCCCGATGCGCCGCCTTTTTGCCCTGCTTATCGCCCTGTCTTTGCCCCTGCCCGCAAGCGCCCAAGACGCCCAGCCGCCAAGCCCGCCCATTCGCGCCACGATCCAAAGCCAAATTGACGCGATGGCCGCAGGCGACTTTGCCGCCGCCTTCACCTTCGCCGCGCCTAGTATCAAGGGCATGTTCGGCACGGCGGACAGGTTCGAAATGATGGTGCGCCAAGGCTACCCGATGGTGGTCGCCCCGCGCGACGTGCGCATGTTAGAACTGCGCACCGTCGCAGGCAACCTGTGGCAGCGGGTGCTGATGGTCGACGGCGCAGGCACCACGCATCTGCTGGATTACATGATGGTCGAAACGCCAGAGGGATGGCAAATCGGCGCTGTGCAGCTGCTGCCCAGTCAGGGCGTTGCGGCCTAGGGGCTAGGCACGCGGACGCGCGGTTTGCGGGGCAGTGGTTTGCCTCGGAAAATGACTTGCATCAAAACTGGATGCGCGATTACGATGCAACCTTGGGGAGGTATGTTCAGGCAGACCCGCTGGGGTTGGTGGATGGGGCGAGTGTGTATGGGTATGCCTTGCAGAACCCAGCGCGGTGGAGTGATCCTGCTCCTCGGACACAAATTTTGGATGCATGAATACAGGTCAGCCCACGATTGTCCGTTTTGAGGAGAATGCAGTGAATGAAGAACAAGCCAGAAATATTCTGGGCGCGCTGAAAGAAATGTCGCACTCGTTAAGTGAGTTGTCTTTCAAGATAAGAGAGATAGACGACGAGGCGCTAAGGCGGCAAATGCTAAGAAGGATTGGAGAAATCATGCGCCAGATGGATGATGGAATTTTGGACAAGGTGACAAAGCTGCATCCGTCACTAAGCTATGAAGAACAAGAGGAATGAAACAACGGTCGATATGGGCGATTGGGTTTTTAGCTAAGACTACTATTCACACCTTATCATCTACATCCTAGCGGGAAGCTTAATGCCGACTTTAATTGAAACACACCGCTCTGCGCAGGTTCTAGAGAAACAACTGCAAAAGATGCTTATTGCGTTGAACAGAGAATATGAGCCTTTTCCTGATGATCCAACTGAAGATTTGTTTGTGGCCGCGTCAAATGCTATTTTATTTTTGCGGTCGCTTTTGATAGACAGCAGCCGTTCTGGTGGTGATGAAATAACGGGTATTTTCGCTTTGAGCCTCGCCATTGAACTTGGCGAGTTTGGCGCCTTTGAGCGTCTGCTTGCAAAGGAAGTTGCCGACATTCAGGCAAACGATCCACAACATTTGGCCGAGTTCATCGATCAGATGCGCGCCCGCTTAGCGGCCAAACAGCTATCGGGCGAATGGTTGCAAGCACTGGCTGGCAAGTGAATAGAACACCCCCCCAACGCAAAAGCGCGGCAGGTTGCCCCGCCGCGCCTAAATCTGCGTCCTAAACCCTGCGGCCTTAAGCGGTTTCTTCGGTTTCGACATAGCCCGAAGGCGCTGCGATATTGGCGATCACGAAATTGCGCGCGATTGTTGGGCGTACGCCCTCTGGCAGCGCGATGTCGTTGATGTGAATAACCGAACCCATTTTCAGGCCCGTCAGATCAACCGTGATATGATCGGGAATATCCGATGCCAAAACTTCCAATTCCACGTCCGAGCGTACAACGGTCAGGGTGCCGCCGCGCTTTAGGCCAGGGCTGGCCTCGTGGTTGATAAACTCAACGTGAATGAACAGGTTGATGCGGCTGTCATCGTGCAGGCGCATAAAATCAACGTGGGTGGGCAAATCTTTGACCACATCGCGCTGAACGCCGCGGCAGACCACTTGCACGTCTGGCTGGCCTGCAACCTTTAGGTTGAACAGGGTCGACAGGAAGCGGCCTTGGCGCAAACGCTTGAGCAGCATGTTGTAATTCAGTTTGATCGGCGTCGGCGCAGTGTTGTCGCCATAGACGATACCGGGTACAAATCCATCGCGACGAGATTGACGAGCGGCCCCCTTGCCTGTCCCCATCCGTGCCTCGGCGATAAGATCTGGGATCTCACGTGCCATAGTTTCTCTCCATATAAGTCCGCCAAC
>CAXNEP010000102.1:0-7524 GCA_964200865.1 Cypionkella sp.
TCTGATCTGCTCGGCCACTTTCTTTTCGAAATTCGAAAGAACGCTTACCGAATACCAACGCTTGGCCATGCCTTCATCCACCTTGTCCGCCCAGACGCTTTGCGCCTGAAAATTCTTTTATATCAACGGCTTGCGCCGCTTTGCCAGAACAAAAAACAGCGCGCATGACGAATCATCGCGCGCCGTTTTGTCTGTGATTTGGGCGCGTCTAACGCTATGCACCTAAAATGACAAGAGAAAACCGCGCATAGGTTGCGCTATACGCCCGTGACGATCAGCGTCAAAGCATAGCGAATGGCAACATCGACAAGGCTAAAAAACGTTGCCGTCAGCGCCGCCATGATGAACACCATGATCGTGGTCAGCAGCACCTCGCGGCGGGTGGGCCAAACCACCTTGGCCACTTCGGCGCGCACTTGCTGCATAAATTGGAATGGATTGGTGATTGCCATGATCTGCCTGCCCTTTTGTCAATTAGGGCCCACATAACCCACGGGCCCAAGCATTTCAAGCCGCGAGGTGGGGAAAGGCTTGGCAGGAGTTGGGGGACTCGAACCCACGACCCTCGGTTTTGGAGACCGATGCTCTACCAACTGAGCTAAACTCCTGTGCCTGACGCGCAGTTACGGCAGGGCGCGGGGGAAATCAAGGGGGCGCGCGCAAAAGACTGCGGCAAGTTTGCATTCTGCGCGCGGCATATGCAAAAGGCGCAGCCCAAGGGGGCCGCGCCTTACTTTTCGATTGTCTCGCCGCTTAAGCGATGATCTTCGACACCACGCCAGCACCGACGGTGCGGCCGCCTTCGCGGATTGCGAAGCGCAGGTTTTCTTCCATCGCGATGGGGGCGATCAGTTCGACGTTGAACTTCAGGTTATCGCCAGGCATCACCATTTCGGTACCTGCGGGCAGTTCCACCGTGCCCGTCACGTCCGTGGTGCGGAAGTAGAACTGGGGGCGGTAGTTGGCGAAGAATGGGGTGTGGCGACCGCCTTCTTCTTTGGTCAGAATGTAAGCTTGCGCTTCAAATTTGGTGTGTGGCTTGACCGAGGCAGGCTTGCACAGAACCTGACCACGCTCCACGCCCTCGCGGTCGATACCGCGCAGCAGCACGCCCACGTTGTCGCCCGCTTCGCCGCGATCCAGCAGTTTGCGGAACATTTCAACGCCCGTGCAAACCGATTTGCGCGTGTCGCGGATGCCGACGATTTCAACTTCGTCGCCCACGTTGATCACGCCGCGCTCGATACGGCCCGTCACAACCGTGCCGCGGCCCGAGATCGAGAATACGTCTTCGATCGGCATCAGGAACGGCTGGTCAATGGCGCGGGCTGGCGTTGGGATATATTCGTCAACGGCTTTGAGCAGCGCACGGATGCTGTCTTCGCCAATGTCCTTACGCTCGCCGATCATAGCTTGGTGCGCCGAACCCTTGAT
Organism: Cypionkella sp.; assembly: GCA_964200865.1. Taxonomy (GTDB): domain Bacteria; phylum Pseudomonadota; class Alphaproteobacteria; order Rhodobacterales; family Rhodobacteraceae; genus Cypionkella. The sequence goes on from CAXNEP010000102.1 coordinate 1,435, forward strand.
GATTGGAATATCATCGCCGGGGTATTCGTAGGACGAGAACAGCTCGCGGATTTCCATTTCCACCAGTTCGATCAGTTCTTCGTCGTCAACCAGATCGACCTTGTTCATGTAGCATACCATATATGGGATGCCGACCTGACGACCCAGCAAGATATGCTCGCGCGTTTGGGGCATTGGGCCGTCCGACGCGGCGCAAACCAGAATAGCGCCGTCCATCTGCGCAGCGCCCGTGATCATGTTTTTCACATAGTCAGCGTGGCCGGGGCAGTCGACGTGCGCGTAGTGGCGTGCTTCGGTTTCATATTCAACGTGCGCGGTCGAAATCGTGATCCCGCGCGCGCGCTCTTCTGGCGCACCGTCGATTTGGTCATAGGCGCGGAATTCGCCGAAATACTTGGTGATAGCCGCCGTCAGCGTCGTCTTGCCGTGGTCAACGTGACCAATCGTGCCGATGTTAACGTGCGGTTTGGTCCGTTCAAACTTTGCCTTTGCCATCTTATGCGCCTTTGGTTCGGGGGCCAAAATTGGCCCAAATCTACACGCCGCGCGATGTATCGCGGGCATGAGGGGAAATCAAGGGCGGCAATATGCCCTTATTGGGCGGCAGGCGCGGGAACTGTGGCATCGGCGGCGGCAAGCGGGGCTGGCGCTGCGTTACGCTTTGCCGTCCCGTTCGATTGCGCCAGCGCGGCCTTCGCCTCGGCCTCGGTCATGCCCAGCCAATCGGGGTTTTCCAGCAGAAAGCCTTCGATCCGCTTGGCGACATTATAGGCCAGAATCTCAAGTTGTTTTTCTTTGGTCTGGGTCAAACCCGACCCGATCAGCGTTTCGGCTGATCCTTTTTCCACAACGGTCAGCCGCGTTCCACCCTCGTTCAGCTTTTTGCCTGTGGCATCATCAAACACGTTCACGGTGACCATCATCACCGAAGCAGGGCTCAGCACCAGCGGAATGCCGGGCGGGGCAAGCAGATAACCGTCTACAAAAACACCGAAATTCAACAGCCGCTCGCCCTCGTAGCGCGGGTAATCAAACCGCGCCGCCACGGCTTTGGTGATGGCGGTTTCCATCTGCTTTGGCGTCACATCCCGCGAAATGCCTGGAACCTGCATATTATCGGTGATCGCCACATTCACGCCCAGCTGAAACGTGCCCAGTGGCACGGGTGGTTCCTTCAGATCATTGGTTTGGCACGCTGCCAAAACCAAAGCCACAACTGTCAGACCTGCCCACACCTTAAACCGCATGTTGTTATCCTGTTTCCTGCCCTAAGGTTTTTGATAGCCGCCAAAACCTATCGCTGCAACCCGAACCATATACATGGGCGGTGGATTGCTGAAAAATGGCGACCCCGGGAGGAATCGAACCCCCAACCCCAGACTTAGAAGGTCCGTGCTCTATCCAGTTGAGCTACGGGGCCGTGATGCGGTTCTGCGTCAAACCGCGCGTTTAGGCAAGATGCAGGGTCATATACAATGAATTGGGATCAAGGGAATATCCCTCAAACGGGGGGCATTCGGTGAAACCTGCCTTTTCATACAGCCGCCGTGCGGGGGTAAACATCGCTTGCGTACCCGTTTCCAGCGACAATCGCGCAAAGCCTGATGCGCGGGCGGCATCAATTAGATGTTCCAGCACCGCCTTGGACAGACCCTTGCCGCGATGTTCGGCCAAAACATGCATGGATTTTACTTCCGCATGGCCCGCGTCAATTTCCTTAATCGCGCCCATGGCAACGGCCTGCCCGTCAATCCGCCCCACAAAAAACTGCACCGCAGGCACGGCCAACTGCCCTGCATCCATCATATGAATGCTTTCGGGCGGGGTATCGGCGTGCATATCGGCGGTGTGGCGCGCCATCAGCAGCGTCAGATCTGCACCCAGCGGGCTTTCAAGGCCAATCAGCACGTTAATGTGTCCACGCCCCGCGCCGCGCCGTGGCAAAATTTTCGCCATAGCCGCCCGCGCGGATAACGGGCTTGCGCGGGTTAGGATCGGTTACATCCACTTCGATGCCCTTGGCCGCAGCATAGGCCAAAGCGGCCTCTTTGCTGTCAAAGCGCAGCTTTACTTGTGCCTGCGTATCGGCGCTGGACGTCCATTGCATCAGCGGGTCAACCTCGCGCGCAGAGGCAGGTGCAAATTCCAGCACCCAGCCCTTAGCCTTGGCGGTGCCCGATTGCATGGCGGTTTTTGCAGGCTGATAAATACGCGCGCGCATGGTTTTCCCCTTTTGCTGTAAGGGCGTTATTGAAAAAATTGCCATAAAATGCAAGTCCAGTTTCAAAACCACCCTAACAAGGCAACGGGCGGCGAAGGTGCTGTCGACCCACCACGGGGAGTGTGGGTGGTGCGGTAGGCCGACAGCGGTTCTACTGCTTGCCTCTGCAATCTGCCCCACGATGTGCTGCCATGCAACCAAAAAGAGCATAATGAAATTCAATTATTCGTTAAAATTGAAAAGCATTTCTTCAGTCTTTGTCAGCAGGTGTTAAATCCACGTTAATCGCCCCTTCCCCGTGAACAAAAACAGAATAGATTACCCCTGAAGGGAATCATCATGCCCCACAACAACACCAACGCCCTATCCGACCGCCCCGATGTGCTGACCCGCCCAAAGCTAGAGGGCGGAAAGCGGTTTGTGCTGAAAACCCAGTTTCAGGCGGCAGGCGACCAGCCCACTGCCATTAAAGAACTGTCTAGCGGCGTCTTGCATGGCGAAATGAACCAAGTGTTGCTGGGGGCCACGGGCACTGGCAAAACATTCACCATGGCCCGCGTGATCGAAGAAACCCAGCGCCCTGCGATTATTCTTGCGCCCAACAAAACCCTTGCGGCCCAGCTATACGCCGAATTCAAAGGATTTTTTCCCGATAATGCGGTGGAATATTTCGTTTCTTACTATGACTATTACCAACCCGAAGCCTATGTTGCCCGCACCGATACCTTTATCGAAAAGGAATCCCAGATAAACGAGCAAATCGACCGTATGCGCCATTCGGCCACGCGGGCGCTGCTGGAACGCGATGATGTTATCATCGTGGCATCCGTTTCGTGCATCTACGGCATTGGGTCGGTGGAGACCTATTCCGCGATGACGCAGGATTTGGTTGTTGGCCAATCTTATGACCAGCGCCAAGTGTTGGCCGAACTGGTGGCCCAAGCCTATAAACGCAACGAGGCAGGCTTTCAGCGCGGCAATTTTCGGGTGCGCGGGGATAGTTTGGAAATCTGGCCCGCCCACCTTGAAGATGTGGCTTGGCGGTTTTCCTTCTTTGGCGAAGAGCTTGAATCCATTACCGAATTTGACCCACTTACAGGGGCCAAGACGGGCAGCTTTGACCAAATTCGCATCTACGCCAATTCGCACTACGTCACACCGCGCCCTACCATTCAGCAGGCCATTCAAGGCATCAAAAAAGAACTGCGCCAGACGCTGGATTTGATGGTTGCCAGCGGTAAACTGCTAGAGGCGCAGCGGCTGGAACAGCGCACCTCCTTTGATCTGGAAATGCTAGAGGCGACAGGGGTTTGCAACGGGATCGAGAACTATTCCCGCTATCTGACAGGCCGCGCGCCGGGCGAGCCGCCACCCACGTTGTTTGAATTCATCCCCGACAATGCCATTGTTTTTGCTGACGAATCCCATGTGTCGGTGCCGCAAATTGGGGCCATGTATAAGGGCGACTTCCGCCGCAAAATGACGCTGGCCGAACACGGGTTCCGCCTGCCGTCTTGCATGGATAACCGCCCGCTGAAATTTGAAGAATGGGATGCGATGCGCACCCAAACCGTGTTCGTATCCGCCACCCCCGCCAAGTGGGAGTTAGAGCAGACAGGCGGTGTGTTTACCGAACAGGTCATCCGCCCCACGGGCCTGATTGATCCCGCCATCGAAATTCGCCCTGTGGAAATGCAAGTCGATGATTTACTTGACGAAATTCGCCGCGTCGCCGCCGCTGGCCTGCGCATCTTGGTCACCACACTGACCAAACGGATGGCGGAAGATTTGACCGAATATTTCCACGAACAGGGCATCCGCATTCGCTATATGCACAGCGATATTGATACTATCGAACGCATTGAAATCCTACGCGATTTGCGGCTGGGGGCGTTTGATGTGCTGGTCGGTATCAACCTTTTGCGCGAAGGTTTGGACATTCCCGAATGCGGGTTGGTGGCGATTTTGGATGCCGATAAAGAAGGCTTTCTGCGGTCTGAAACATCGCTGATCCAAACCATCGGCCGCGCCGCGCGTAATGCCGATGGGCGGGTGATTATGTATGCCGACCGCATCACAGGCAGCATGGAACGCGCGATTGGCGAGACAACCCGTAGGCGCGATAAACAAATTGCCTACAACACCTTGCACGGCATCACCCCCACCACGATTCGCAAGAATGTCGATGATGTGCTGCACAATATGTGGCAGGGCGACACAGATCAGTCCCGTATCACCGCCAAGGTGGATAAGCCGATGATCGGCAGCAATTTGGCCGCCCATCTGGACGCGCTGCGCATCAAAATGCGCAAAGCTGCCGAGAATTTGGAATTTGAAGAAGCCGCCCGTCTGCGGGATGAGGTGAAGCGGCTAGAGGCGGTGGAACTTGCCATCGCAGACGATCCGCTGGCGCGCCAGTCCGTGATTGAAGAGGCGGTTGAGGAAGCGGTTGCCATGGCAGGGCGCAGCACGGCGGGGCGGGCGGGGCAACGGGGCGGCAAGGCACGGCGAAAACGCTGAGATATTCATAAATGTATGGCCTACCCATACATTTATGAATATCTGGGCGTTAGTTGTCGTTCACATCCCGATCCCACAGTTTCACTTGCCCGCTCACACGGCCAAAGGCGCGTTTCAAGATTAACCATGCGATAAAGGACAGCACGGCGAAGATCAGCAACAGTAGTGGAAAGCTGGCGGTGATGCCAAGCGCCACCACAAGCCCAGTCACCACCGCGCCAATGGCAAAGCCTAGGAAAATAAATCCTGGTGCCAGCACTTCCAATACGCCCAGCGCGAATCCTGCAACCATCCAAACCCACCAAACGCCCCACATCATCCGCGTCCTTTCAGCATTTTGAATGCATCGCCAAAGGCTTCAAGGGCTTGGGCAGGCACGATAATTGTTTGCTTGCCCGCGCCTTGGCCGACCAGTGTCAGCGCCTCGACCTGCTTTAGCGCCACTTGATACTGCGCGGCTTCCAGCCCGTTTTCTGCAATCGCGCCCGCGATCACGCCCGTGGCATAAGCCTCGGCATCGGCCAGCACGCGGCGGGCTTTGGCGGATTGTTCTGCGGCGTAAAGTTCAGCATCGGCGTTCAACTCGACACTACGCTTTTTCCCTTCTGCTTCAGTCACTTGCGCGCGGCGGGCACGTTCGGCGTTTAGCTGTTGCAGCATGGCGTGGCGGGTGGCATCGTCTAGGGCGACATCCAAAATCTCGGCCCGCGTCACCTCGATCCCCCAATCTTCGACCATCTCGCGCACATGGGTGCGGATGTTCGCGGTCAGCTCGTTGCGGTTCGATTGTACCTGATCCAATTCCATCTTACCGATTTCACTGCGCACAATACCTGCAACAGTGGTGGCAATGGCGGCATCGACGTCGCGAATACGATAGACGGTTTTTTCAGGTTCGGTGATGCGGTAAAACACCGAACTTTCCACTTTGACCAAGACGTTATCGGTGGTGATCGCATCTTGATGCGCGGTGGGAAGTTGGCGTTCCAGAATGGAAACGCGGTGCGCAACCACGTCGATATAGGGCACGATAAAGTTAATCCCTGGCCCCAGAACCGCGCGCAGGCGGCCGAAGCGTTCGATCACGTATTTCTGGCTTTGCGGCACGATTCGCACCGCTTTGCTGATGGAAACGATCACAAAGATCGCCAACACCAGATAAACCGCATTCGCGCCTAGAAAATCTGTTGGTTCCATGATGCCCTCTTTGTTTCAGGCCAAAGTGGGGGCTGGGGGGCCGCATGTCAATGCGCGGTTAGCTGTCTGTGGCCTGCCCAGCGCCCCCAACTGCACCCTGAAACCAATCGACAATTGCCTGCCGTTCGGCGGGTTCCATATAGGTTAGATTG
>CAXNEP010000103.1:0-7509 GCA_964200865.1 Cypionkella sp.
ATTTCGCCGCGCGCGCGCGCATCATCCAGCCGCTTGTGCGAGGCGTCGAATTCCTTATCGTCGGTGTCTTCCTCACTCATTCATATCGCCCCTTAAGGTGCCACAGCAAAGGGCGCAGCAAGGACGGTTTGAAATTTCGCCACCCAAATCGCCAGCATGATGGGCGCCACAACCGCAATCAGCACAAGGCCACCGCCCGCCAAAGCAGGCGCGCCAATGAAGGACACCATCAAGGCAGGCAAGGATCGGTTGATCACCCCCAAGGCTACGTTGTACAAAAACGCGGCAATGGTGAAGGGCGCGGCCAAAACAAAGGCCAAAGAAAAGGCAGAAGCAATGTGCCCCACTCCCCAATCGGCCATATCCGATGCCTGTGGCAGCGTGCCAGCCGCAAAGGCAATGTAGGATTGAATAAGGGCTTGCGAAAGTTGCACGTGCAACCCCGCAGCCAAGGCCAAAGCAAGGCCCGCCATGACAAGCAGGTTCGAAATTGCGGGCTGCGGTTCTGGCCCAGATCCGCCAAAAAGCTGGGACAGAGAGGTGGCGTTTGCGGCGATGGAACCCGCCACTTGCAATGCCAGCACCATCAAACGCAAAGCCATGCCCAAGGCAAGGCCAACCACCACCTCGGCCCCCATATCAGCCAAGGGCGCCGCTTGGGGGCTGGGCATTGGCCCTGCGGCGGGGGCGACAATAAGGGTAAAGGCAATGGCAATCACCAGTTTGATCCGTTGCGGGATTGCTTGCTCGCCAAAGGCGGGCAGCAAGGCCATTGCTGTGCCGCAGCGCAGAAACACCAGCCAGAAACGCCACGCCATTTCGGCGCCAATATCCTGAAACTGCGCCACAAAATCAAAAATATCCATCATGGCGCGACCACACCCAGCATGGCGGGGCGCGCCGACATGCCGATTTCTTCGTAAGACAAAACAGGCGCAGATATGCCTTTGGCCGCCATAACGGTGCGCAAAAACCTGCGCCGCAACGTCGATGTAACAAGGGCGGGGAAGTTACCCCTTTCGCCCGCGCGGTTTAACCGCTCGACAATGCCAGATGCCAGTTTGTTAAACTGTTCGGGCGGCAGGGCCACATCGCGCTGGCCACGATCACCATCTATTTGATAATCCAAAAACAGCTTTTCCCATTCAGCCGCCAGTTGAATAAGCGGGATCGACCCGTCGGCGCGTTTCAATTCAGCCACCAATTGAAAGCCCAGTTTTTGGCGAACATGTTCGCAAATCGCTTCGGGCAGGCCAAGGCCGCGCGCCTCGGCGATAGATTCCAAAATAAGCGGCAGATTGCGGATCGAGACTCGCTCCTCCAGCAGCAGTTTCAGCACCGCAAGCAGAAGATCGACAGGCACTTTTTCGGGGATCATCTCATCCAGAAGGCGGCGGTTCGATGCAGCGCGGGCGGGGTCTGACAGCGTTGCAAACTCGTCCAGCAGGCGGCGTAGGCCGCGCACAGAGAGCAGGCGGGCGAGATTTCCCTTTATAATTTCAAGAAGATGCGTGGCCAAAACCTCGGCAGGATAGACAACCGTCAGGCCAGCCAAGGCTGCATCCTCTTGCACATCAGGCCTGATCCACCGCGCAGGCGCGCCATAAACAGGCTCGCGCGCATCCAGCCCATCGGGGGCGATGATACCATCGGCCAGCAGCACCAAAACGCGGTCGGCCATCAGGCGGTCGCGGGCGGTTTCAACCCCTTGCAGGCGAATGCGGTAGCTGCTGGGCGGCAGTGTTGCATCATCGGTCAGCCGCATTTCAGGTAAGATCAGGCCAAAACTAGTTGCAACATAATTGCGCATATTGGCAATTCGTGTCTCCAAACCCGTGACAGGATCCAGCACCATGCTGACCAAATCGGGTGAAAATTCGACGTGGATTTCGTCAAAATCCAAAAGATCGCCAATGTTTTTTGGCGGCGGCGGCGCGGTCGTTTCAATTTCGGCGATTTGCGCCTTTTGGTCTATTTTTGCAGTGCGCCACGCCAAATAGCCCATCACGGCGGCTGACAACATAAAGGGCACAAACGGCATCCCAGGCACGATGGCCAGCAGCGCCATCAAAACGCCCACCGTGCCAAGCGCCCCTGGATATTTACTAAGCTGCGCAAAGAACGAAACATCAGCGGCCCCTTTTGAACCGCCGCGCGACAACAAAAGCGCCGCAGCAATAGAAATAATAACAGCGGGAATTTGCGAAACAAGCCCGTCGCCCACAGTCAAAATCGAATAGGTTTCAAAGGCTTCGCCAAAGGGCATGTCATGAAAGACAACGCCCATGATCAGGCCCATAACCAAGTTGAGCCCCGTAATCATCAGGCCTGCAATCGCGTCACCTTTAACAAATTTCGAAACACCATCCAACGAGCCGAAAAAGTTCGTCTCGGCCAATTCCAACTCGCGGCGGCGCTTTGCCTCGGCGTGGTCAATGGCACCTGCGGCCATATCGGCATCAATGGCCAATTGCCGCCCAGGCATCCCATCAAGGGCAAATCGCGCGCCGACTTCGGCCATACGGCCCGCGCCCTTTGTGATGACGACAAAGTTCACGATCAGCAAAACAAGGAAAATAACCAAGCCCAGCAAAAGGTTGCCGCCCATGATAAATTCGGCAAAACCTTCAATAACATGGCCAGCCGCATCGGTGCCCGTATGCCCCTGCCCGATGATGAGTTTCGTCGACGAAACGTTCAGCGACAGGCGCAGCAAAAGCGAGGCCAAAAGAATTGTCGGAAAGGCCGAAAAATCAAGCGGGCGTTCAATAAAAAGGGCCACCGTCAGCATCAAGATTGCCAGCGAAAACGATATGGCAAGGCCGATATCCAGCGCCCAAGCAGGGATGGGCAGGATCATCATAATGATGACCGCCATCAGGGCCATGGCCAACAGAATGGTTGGCTGGAACAATTTATTTAGGGGGATCGGCATGGATTTACCTTAACGCGAACTTAACGCCACTTGCAGGGCTTTGCGGCACCAGCGAGCCGCCAGTGCCCGTGCCTGATTGTAGAAGGGGAAAGGTGTTCACCCGCATCGGCGGCGGTTCCTCTGCTGGTGCGGGCACTTCAGCACCGCTAGCTTGCAACTCGCTCCAAACCGATTTGACCTTTTCCAAATAGGTTTGTGCATGTTCTGGCGTGCGCGAATGATAGGTCGCAACTGCGCCTGACCAATTGCCCGTGTCTTGATAAAGTCGCGCAAGAAAACTTGCCGCGTAATTTGCATTTGCCACGGGGTCAAAAGCATTTTCCAGCGATGTGAACCCCTTGGAATGCCAGCGCAGGTTTATTTGAAAGCAGCCAACATCAAAGTTGATGTTGCCCGCGTCGATTTGCTGCGCGGAAAAGGCAATCGCCTCGTCCATTGTTTGGAAAAAATACCCTTTTCCAGAAAGGTTCGCAGCCCAAGGCCACGGCGTCAGCGTGCCAGTAATGGAAGTTCCCGTTTCGACCCGCGCAATTGACATCAATACCGAAAGCGGCACGCCACTGTTTTGCGCCGCCTGCTGGGCTGCTAAATCACAGATTGCGTGGGGTTGATCTGTCGCGGCTAGGCTGGGTGATAAATGGGCAATCCCAAACACAAAACCCAAAAACAAAGACGACTTATGCCGCATGGGATATCCTTTTCAACGCTTCTGCATTGGCTTTTTCTCAGTTTAGGGGGCAGAGGTTACGAAGTGGTAACCACGCGCCCAGAAAATTGATGGGGAATTTCCTTTTCCACGCTTGAAAGGCTAAGGCGTATCAGGCGTGGGCGCGGGAAGGCTGCCAAGAAGGTTTTCAATTTCGGCACGGGTCGCGGCGCTTTGCTCTGCCAAGGATAATCCGCGCGCAAGTGGGCCGAATGTGTCAACACCTGTCGCTTCGGGGGTTGGCGGCGTGATCAGATTTTGCGCAAGCGCCGACCACTGCGACGGGGCGCTGGCCGCAAGCGACTGCCAATCTTGTGCCAGTGCCAAGGCCCTTGCAGCCGAGGCGTCAGAGACGGGCGCCAGCGTTTTTGCAGCCGATGCATGGTCACCAAGAATCGATTGGGCCATGGCGCGCAGCTCTGCCGATTGGGGTGTATCCTGTGCCCCGATCGCAGCAAGGGCGGCCGCCCCATCATTGCGCGCAATGTGAATCTGGGCCAGCAATTGCCCGTCAGTTATACCGCCTTGCACCATCCAAGACAGGGCATTTTCTGCCATGCCCAAATCCAATAGGCGCTGCGCAATGCCCGAAACTGCCGCTGCATCTAGGCCCGCGATGGGCTGGCTGGGCGGGGTGATGGCATAGGTCAAAAAGGCAGAATCATCCCCCAGCTTTGCCAGCATTTGCCAAACCTTTGCAGCCTGCGCAGGATGGTCATCCAGCGCTGAAAATGCCGCCGCAAAATCTCCCGACGCGGCTTTTGCATGTATCAGGGCGACTGCGATTTCGGGGCCAATTTCCGCATCCGCCATTTCACTTTGCATCGCTTCCAGCGCCGTTACCGTCTGTTTTTCGATGGGCAATCCTTGATCCGCACGCGCATCTACCAGCGCGATCAACGCTTTTGCAGAGGTGAACGAAACCCCCTCTTGCGCGTTTTCCAAATGCTTTTCGGCGGATTCGGCTTCGCCCTTGGCCAAATCAATCTCTGCTTGCATCACTGCCATTTCATCGGACACTTCTGTGCTTGCCCGCAAAACAATGTTGCGCAACGTTGATGCGGTATCTTGGTCGCCAAGCTTCAGAATTCGGTCAACCAAAATCGGGCCGATGAAATCGCGCAAATGATTGGGAAGCGCGGAAAAGGCCAAGATCACAGCCTTGGTGTCAACCTGCGATATCTGGGTGATGTCTGGGTCAGATAGGCTGGCCCAAAGCGCAGCGGACGTGTTGCAAGCCCCTTGACCCGCAAAAGCGGGCATCGGATCAGCCTCTCCGTCGACAATGTAGCTCAGGCTTTGCAAAACTGGCTCATTTGCCGCAACAGACGGAAAAGCTTGTAGAATTTGTCGCGCCTCTAGGCCAAAGCCCAAGAACAGCCGTGTTTGGGCGGCGCGGGTTACGGCCTCGGGGTTGGCCTCATCAAACTCGCCGCTCAACTGAGTCATATCTGCGGCCAGTTGCAACGAAATGGGTTCAGAATTGCCCCAAGACGCAATATCCAAGTCCGCACTGGGGACACACATGGCGCCTTCTGCACCTTTGGCCGTATCAGGCGTGCGCGCGGTTTTTGTGCTAACGCCCCCAAGTTCGCCCAAGGCCACGCGCGCGGCCTCTACTTCGGCCTTGGGGGGAATGGGCTGATCGGCATCGGGGATCGCCAAATCAATCACACCTTCGGTTGCCCCGCGGCTAAGCTGGCGCAAAAGCTGGTCGCGCAGCGGCTGCAGATCGGGCGGGGTACTGGGCATTGGTGCCAGATCCTGTGCAATCGGAACCGCCGCCGCTGAATCTGGTTTGGAAAACCTATCCAGCCAGTTGTAGGATGACACTGGGCTTTCTTGGGCGTTGCCTGCCACTTCTGGTTTTGGCTCTGCCGCACCATCTGGCGTGCCTGACGCCGCGCTTGCAGCTAATTCTGGCAGCGGCTCTTCAAATGAAGACCCTTTCGGCGGCGGCCCATCGCGCAGGTCAATTACAATAATGCCCGGCCGAAATTCAAACGGAATGGCATGACAGGCGCAGGCAAAGCCAATATCAAGTTCCGATGTTTCTTCATTTACCGAAACGGCAGCAAGCCGCGATTTTCCGATTTTATCAAAGACGGGGCGCAGATCATATGCGCCGTCCGTACCAATTGGGCGAAACCGATAGCCATCAATCGTGCGGCCAAATTCCCAATCAGTCTGCGTGCCGAAATTTAAAACAATGCGGGTGAAACCATCGTGTTCGCCCGACGTTACCTCAACAGGAACGGCCAGCGCAGGGCTGGCCAAAAACCAAAGCAGGGCAAACGCGCGTTTGATCATGCCGCATCCTGTTTCAGGGCGCGCAGCGATTCCTCTACTGCTGCAAAGCTGGGGCGCACGTGGTGCGGGGTATTCTGACGGCCAACTTCAATGCAAATATTGGGGGCGTGGCGGTGCAGGTTGGCCACCAAAACCTCGCGCACCAATTGATAGAAATGGCCGTCATCTTCGGTAATCGTCTTGACCCGCGCCGCGAAGGGGCCGGCCAATCCATAGGCCAAAAACACACCAAGGAACGTGCCCACCAAAGCACCACCAATCATTTTACCCAGAATTTCAGGGGGTTGATCCAGTGATCCCATGGTTTTGATAACGCCCAAAACGGCGGCAACAATGCCCAGTGCAGGCAAAGCATCGGCAACCGATTGCAAAGCGTGGCTAGAATGCAGCGCATGGTTCAGTGCCGCCTCAACACGTTTGTCCAGAACCTCTTCAACCTGATGGGGGTCATCATAGTTCATGGATGCCGCGCGCAGCGTGTCGGCAATAAGGTCAACCGTTTCGTGATCGTGTTGAATACGGGGATAACGCGAAAAAATCGCCGAATCGTGCGGGTTTTCGATGTGCTCCTCAAGGCCAACAGGGTTGGTGCGGGCAAGGCGGATCAGTTCAAACAAAAGGCACAGCAGATCGCGGTAGTCGTCGGGCTTCCATCTTGGCCCTTTGAACACCTTGCCCACGTCTTTCAGCGTGTGTTTGACGGCGGGCAAATCATTGGAAATAAGAAAGGCCCCAACCGCCGCGCCGCCGATCATGATCATTTCAAAGGGCAAAGCGGCCAGAATTGGGCCAAGCTTACCGCCCGCCAGCATATAGCCGCCGAACACCATGACCATGATTACAACAATGCCAATTGCGCCAAACATACCTAAACCCTTTTGCCCAATCCGCCCAGATCGGCGTTGCGCAATCCTTGCACAGCCGCGTTAACAAACCAAAAATCAGCCCTTTGGTGCCAAAGCATTACGCCCTGCAATCAGCACCGAAATGGAATAGGCCTGTTCAGGCGTCATGCCCGCCAGAATTGCCGCCGCCGAGGCGGGCTGCATTCTGCTTAGAAAACCTGCTGCAAATTCGGGGGCCATGGCAGAAAACAGTTTTGCCGCATCCGCTGGCTTCATCGCCTCATAGACCGAGGTCAGCGTGCCCAAATCTTGTTCCGCCGCACCATCGGCGATGGAGATGGTTTTCTTTAAATCATCCTCCGCCGCAGCCAGTTCGGCCATGCGCTTTTCAATAGCAGCTTCGGCCAATTCCAATGCCGCCATGCGGTCTGCGATCATCGCTTCGCGTGCCGTCAACTCCTCACCGCGCGCCTTTAGCGCTTGGGCCAAGGCGGCAGGTGGCGCTTCACAACTGGCGGGCTCTGCGGGCAAATCTTCGGTGGGCAGGTCTGAAATGGCCGCCAAAGCGGCCCCCAAATCTGACCCCAATCGCAGCGCCCCAGACGATGCGAACAGCAGCGCCAGCACAACCAGTGCCCCAGGCGCGATCTTGCGAGACAGGCTCATTCTGCTGCCTCCAAATCGCGGCCTTCAGTACGGCGGCGCACAAAACG
>CAXNEP010000104.1:0-7467 GCA_964200865.1 Cypionkella sp.
TCACGACGACCGCCGATCTTGCCGAGTTCTGCCAGCGTGCCAAAGCGGAAAGCTATGTTACCCTAGACACCGAATTTCTGCGCGAGCGCACCTATTGGTCAAAGCTGTGCCTGATCCAAGCCGCCCTGCCCAATAACGGCGAGGCCGTGTTGATCGACCCGATCGAGGGCGCGGATATGTCGATGGAACCCCTGTATGATCTGTTCCGCCATACGGGCACGGTCAAGGTGTTTCACGCCGCACGCCAAGATTTGGAAATTTTCTTCGTCGAAGGCAATGTATTTCCCACCCCAATGTTCGACACCCAAGTTGCGGCGATGGTCTGCGGCTTTGGCGAGCAAGTGGGATACGAGACGCTGGTTAAGAAAATCGCCAAGGCCGATTTGGACAAAACCTCGCGCTTTACCGATTGGTCGCGCCGCCCGCTGACGACCGCGCAGGCCGAATATGCGCTTGCCGATGTTACGCACCTGCGCCAGATTTATGAACATTTGTCCGCGCAAATTGCAGCATCCAACCGCGCCGAATGGGTGGCCGAGGAACTGGGCATTTTAACCGACCCCGCCACCTATACTGTACATCCCAACGAGGCATGGCTGCGTGTGAAAACCCGCACCACATCCGGGCGGTTTTTGGCGGTGGTCAAGGAACTGGCGCAGTTTCGCGAATCCTATGCCCAAGGCAACAATGTGCCGCGTAGCCGCGTGATGAAGGACGACGCGCTGCTAGAACTGGCCTCGACCCGCCCCAGCAATGTAGAAGAACTGGGCCGCTCGCGCCTGTTGATGCGCGAAGGGCGCAAGGCCGAAATTGCCGAAGGGATTTTGGCCGCGATCAAGCGCGGAATGGAAATGCGCCCCGAAGACATGCCGCGCATGGACAATCGCCCCGATCAGTTGCAGGTCAACCCCGCGCTGGCCGATTTGCTGCGCGTGCTGCTTAAGGCGAAATCAGAAAGCCTTGGCGTGGCCCCGCGTTTGATTGCGTCTGCCGCCGAACTGGATGCCATCGCGGCAGGCCAGCGCGATGTGCCGGTGCTGAAAGGCTGGCGGTTTGATGCCTTTGGCAATGACGCAATCCGCCTGTGCAAGGGTGAAATCGCCCTTGGCGCGAAAGGCCATGATGTGCGTGTGGTGGTGCTTGAAAAATAGCGCAGCCTTAAGGCCGCGCTGATTTTTCGTTCTGCGCCCCGCGCACGATAATGCGTTTGGCCGAGGCAAAGGTATCGGCACGCAAGGCAACGGCAACCGTAATCTCGCGCGATTGGCGGGTAGACACCGCCGCCCCAACCTCGGCAGGGATCGCGCGGAAATCCAGCACCAGATTGCCGTTTTCGTCAACCTCATTCACCACCAAATCGGCCTGCCAATAGCCTTGGGTTGCCGCCCGCCCCGTTGCGCGCACCAGCGCGCCCGATGGCAGCGGCTCGATCTTCATATCGACGATCATTTCGATCAGCGGGCGCGGATCTGCGGGCTTTTCAAGCGAAAACTCGGCCACGCTGGCCTGCCGCGGGCCAAACCAATTCATCGGGTTCAAGCGAGACCCTGAAAACCCCGCACAGCCTGCCAGCAGGCCAAGGGCAACAAGGGCGGAAATTGTGCGGGCGCTGCGTGTCATAATGATTCCTATCCAATTGCACTAGGGCTAGCTGAAATGCCGCGTCTTGGAAAGCCTTTGCCGCACTGGACAGGGGCCGCGCCGCGCCTTAGATCATGCGCAAAGGAGCCTGCCCCCATGTCCGCACCCGCATTCGAAGATCTGGTCGAAACCTTTTCGTTCTTGGACGATTGGGAAGACCGCTATCGCCACATCATCGAACTTGGCCGCGCCATGCCGCCCTTGGACGAGGCGTTCAAAGTGCCCGCCCTAAAGGTGCAGGGCTGCGCCAGCCAAGTGTGGCTGCGCCCCACGCCCACAGGCGACACCTATGATTTCCAAGGCGAATCTGATGCGCAAATTGTGCGCGGGCTGATTGCGGTGTTGCACAGCTTGTATGCGGGTGTGCCTGTGGCGGATGTGGCGGCAATAGATGCGCCCGCAGAACTGGCCCGCCTTGGGCTGACCGAACATCTGTCCTCGCAGCGGTCAAACGGGCTGCGCGCTATGGTGCAGCGCATTCGCGAAACGGCGGCCGGTTAGCACAGCGCAGGGTGCTCGCGTCGCACGCCTAAAGCGGGGCGCAGGCTGCCTTGCACCATGCCAGCGCGGGGGCTGACAGACGATCTGCCAGCTTTTCTAAAACCTTGCTGTGATAGGCGTTTAGCCAATCACGATCCCCGCGCGACATTGCGTCTGCGTCAATCAAACGGCGATCAAAGGGCGTGAAAGTTAGCGTTTCAAAGCACAGTTGCCCGCGCCCCGCATCGCCGCCTGCCAGATCAGGCGCAGGCTGCACCACGATCAGGTTTTCCAGACGAATGCCAAATTCCCCCTCGCGGTAATAGCCCGGTTCATTCGACAGGATCATCCCCACCTCTAGCGGCACTTCGGAAATGCGCGACAGGCGCTGCGGCCCCTCGTGTACCGACAAAAACGCCCCCACGCCATGCCCCGTGCCGTGATTAAAATCTTGCCCCGCCATCCACAGCGCAGCGCGCGCCAGCGGATCCAGATCGCGCCCCGCCAGCCCCGCAGGCCAGCGCGCACGCGATATGGCAATCACCCCTTGCAACACGCGGGTATAACAATCGCGGGCATAATCGCCCGCATCTCCCACCGCCACAGTGCGGGTGATGTCGGTGGTACCATCTTTATACTGCGCACCGCTGTCCACCAGCAAAAGGCCGTTGGTGCCGATCTTGCGGTTGCTTTCTTCGGTGACGCGGTAGTGCATAATCGCACCATTGGGCCCCGCGCCGCAAATGGTATCAAAGCTGATGTCATGCAAAACATTTGTGGCGCGGCGGAACCCTTCTAGGCTGCGCACCACGTCAATTTCGCTTAAGGCGGGGTCTAATGTGGCCGTATCCAGCCATGCCAAAAACTCCACCATCGCGGCCCCATCGCGGATGTGGGCCGCGCGCATACCTTCAACCTCGGCAGCATTTTTGCGCGCTTTGGGATATCGTGCAGGGTCATCGGCCCAAGCCACCGCGCCGCCCGCGTTTTGAATGATATGCGCCAGCGCAAGGGGCGCCGTGGCAGGGTCCAGCCGCACTTTGCCCTTCAGCGCGGCAATGGCAGGCGCAAATGCGGCAGGGGGATGCAGGGCCACATCCGCGCCCATATGGTCGATGGTTGCGGCATCAAACTTGGCGCTACCCGCAAAAAGATCAACCTTTCCCGTATCATGCAAAATGGCAAAACCTTGCAGCACGGGGTTGCGCGGCACATCCGCGCCGCGAATGTTCAGCAGCCAGCAGATGGAGTCGGGCAGGGTGATCGCTGCGGCGCTGTGGCCTGCATCCCGCAGCCCCTTTGCCAGCCTTGCACATTTGTCCGTATGAGATTCCCCCGCAAGCGCCACATCATGGGCAAAGGCGCGTCCCATGGCTGGGGGCGGTTGATCGTGCCAAATCGCGTCTATCATATTGGCACACGGGGTCAAAACCACGCCGCTGCCCGCAAGCGCCGCTTCGATCTTGGCAATCTCGTCGCGGGTGTGCAGCCATGCATCATAGCCGATTTTGCCCGCCGAAATATGCTGCAAAATCCATGGGCCCGCCTGCTGCTCGGGCCAGGGGACGGGGGTGAAATGGGCCAGATCAACCTGCCCCTTCACCTGCGTGCGATAGCGCCCGTCAATGAACACCCCCGCCACATTCTGCAAAACCACGCAAAACCCCGCGCTGCCTGTAAATCCCGTCAGCCATTCCAGCCGCGCATCGCGCGCCGCCACATATTCGCCCTGATGCACATCCGCGCGCGGCACAAGGTAACCCGCCAGCCCCGCGCCTGCCATTTCGGCACGCAAAGCGCTCAAGCGCGCAGGCCCATGTTCGGGTGTGGCGGTGGTGTCAAATGATTGGAACATGGGGGCCTCGCAGGGTTATGTTGCCCGCACTCTTTCAGCCAATCGCACGATCTACAAGACCGCGCAGTTCTGCCTGCTTCCTTGCTCACCAAATATCCCACGGGGGCGCGGGGGTGTGAAACCCCCGCTTCAGCCAGCGCAGCTAGCCCGCCCGCCGAACCCGAACACCGCCCGTATTGCCCATCGCCCGCGCGCGTTTGCGCGCGTCTGCCTCGAACAATCCTGCCAGCTGTTCGGTCATCGCGCCTGCAAGCTGCTCGACATCTGTGATTGTGACCGCCCGTTCATAATAGCGCGTCACATCATGGCCAATGCCAATGGCGATCAGTTCCACCGCGCGGCGGCGCTGCACCATGGCAATCACATCGCGCAGGTGTTTTTCCAAGAAATTCGCGGGGTTGACCGACAGCGTGCTGTCATCCACGGGCGCGCCATCGGAAATCACCATAAGAATCCTGCGCGCTTCGGGCCGCGCCATCATGCGGCGGTGCGCCCATTCCAGCGCCTCGCCATCGATGTTTTCTTTCAAGAGGCCCTCTTTCATCATCAGGCCCAGATTGGGCCGCACCCGCCGCCACGGCGCATCGGCGGATTTATAGATGATGTGGCGCAGATCATTCAGCCGCCCTGGCCCCTGTGCACGCCCGTCCGCCAGCCAGCGTTCGCGCGATTGGCCGCCCTTCCACGCGCGGGTGGTAAAGCCAAGGATTTCCACTTTGACACCGCAGCGTTCCAGCGTGCGGGCCAGGACATCGGCGCAGATGGCCGCAATTGAAATGGGCCGCCCGCGCATAGAACCCGAATTATCCAGCAGCAGCGTGACGCAGGTATCACGAAATTCGGTGTCTTTTTCCATTTTGAACGACAGCGGCGTGGTGGGCGATACCACCACGCGCGCAAGACGCCCTGCATCCAAAACGCCCTCTTCCAAATCAAACAGCCAACTTCGGTTTTGCTGCGCCTGTAGGCGGCGCTGGAGCTTGTTGGCCAGCCTAGATACCGCGCCCTTGAGCGGTTCCAGCTGCTGGTCCAAATAGGCGCGCAGGCGTTCCAATTCGGCAGGTTCGGCCAAATCTTCGGCGCGCACTTCTTCGTCGTAATCGGTTGTAAAGACGGTATAATTTGGGTCTGCATCGGAATAAGGGGCAGGGGCAGGGGGCTCTAACGGGGCCTCGCCCTCGGGCATTTCAGCCTCTTCACCCTCGGCCATTTCGGCCTGATCTTCCATCGATACTTCGGCCTGTTGGGGGTCGTCTTGATCCTCTTGGGCGCGCTCTGCCTCGGCCTCATCCTGTTCGGCCTCGTCCTGATCGGGGCTGTCAG
Source organism: Cypionkella sp. (assembly GCA_964200865.1). Classification (GTDB taxonomy): domain Bacteria; phylum Pseudomonadota; class Alphaproteobacteria; order Rhodobacterales; family Rhodobacteraceae; genus Cypionkella. Next base: position 5,300 of record CAXNEP010000104.1, read on the forward strand.
ACTCGGGCTGATCTGGGCTTTCTTCGGCCTGATCGCCTGCTTCATCCTCGTCCATTCGGTCAGGGTCATCGCCGATTTGGTCGCCATAGCCAATGTCAGAAATCACCTGCCGCGCCAGCCGTGCAAAGGCGGCTTGGTCGGATAGCACATGGTCGATGTTATCCAACGCCTTGCCTGCAAGGCTTTCAATATGTTCGCGCCATATGGCCATGATATTGTCGGCCCCTGTGGGCATAGGGCGGCCCGTGGCCAGATGGCGCACAAGGTAGCCAGCGGCCACCGACAAAGGCGCATCTTCGGCGCGGGTCACCGATGCATAGGCCTTGCGTTCGGCTTCATTGGCAATTTTCGCGTCGATATTACCCGCCGTGCCAGGCATCATCCGCGCGCCCATTGCCTCGCACCGCGCGGTTTCCATCGCCTCGAAAATCTCGCGCGCAAGCGGGCCACTGGGCGCATAGCGGGCGGCCACCGCCTCGTTATGGAACTTGCGTTTCAAGGCAAAGGCATCGGCGGTGCCGCGCGCCAGCATAATTTCAGATTGGGTCATGCGGCGGGTGACTTGCGGCAGGCGGATGCCCTCGCGGTTCATGCCCGCAGGGTCGACCGAATAGGTGACCGTCATATCAAAATCTTCGGCCAGCGTGCGCGTGGCGTCGGCAAGCGCCTTTTTGAAAGGGTCGGCGGGGTTATCGGATGGCTTGTTCATACGCCATTTAGATCATTTGGGGGCCAAATCGGCAAGGGGGACGGACGCAAGTTCTAACCTGTTTATTTGCGCACATGTCCCGCGCACTAACGCAGGTTGATACAGCCGTGGGTGCAGCGCATATCAGGGGTCAAGCGTAACCTAATTTGGAGTTCTCCCATGGCCAACAAGCCCAAAATTGCCCTGATTACCAGCTCTACCCGCGCATCGCGTTTTGGCGACGTGCCCGCCCAGTGGATGCTGGCCCAAGCGCAGGCGCGCACCGATATGGATGTCGAACTGGTCGATTTGCGCGACTTTGACCTGCCCTTCTTTGACGAAGTGGCTTCCAATGCATGGGCGCCCAGCCAGAACCCAAAAGCGGTGGCATGGCAAAAGAAAATTGCCGAATTTGACGGCTATATTTTTGTGGTTGCAGAATACAACCGCTCGATCACGGGCGCGCTGAAAAACGCGCTGGATCAGGCCTATGTTGAATGGGCGAAAAAGCCTTTTGGCGCAATTGCTTACGGCTCGATGGGCGGTACCTCGGCGCTGCAACACCTGCGCACGATCGGCGTTGAATTGCAGATGGTTCCTGTGCGCAACGCAGTTCACATCGGCGGCGGCGATTTCTGGAAAGTGCACGCAGGCTTTGGCGGGTCGGGCAATTTGGCCGACATCGAAGGCGCAATCACCCCTTCGGCCACTGCAATGCTGGATGATGTGGTCTGGTGGGCGAATGCGACCATTGCGGCGCGCGGGTAAATCGTTCCCGTAACAATAGGAAAGGGGCGGGTGACCGCCCCTTTTTTCATTCTAGTTGGCCCGTCACATCCATTGATTGATGCAACACGGCAATAATTGACACCCCCGCAGGATTGACCACATAGAAGATAAGGTGCGATTGTTCGGTAAGGCAGCGCAGCTCCTTTGAAATATCGGGGCGTTCCCGCCCGATTTTCGGATTGTGCTTTAAAGTGTCCATGCGCAGATAAAGACGGCGCAGATAGCTTTCCATCTGCGCCCGCCCCCAATTTTCCAGCGTCCAATCGGCGATGTTGTCCATATCGCGCGCTGCGCGTGGGGTGATGTAAACCTGCACTAGGCGCGGCGGGCTACAGCGCGGGCTATCACGTCTTCGATATCAAAATCTGCGGCAAACGCGCCGCGCTCTGCCTCGGCCATCCCTTCTGCCAGATGGGCGCGCAGGGCGAATAGTTTTTGACTGCGTTCTTCGAGCGCGCGCAGTCCGTCGCGCACCACTTCGCTGGCGGACGCATAGCGGCCAGAGGCGACCTCGGCTGCAATAAACTCCTCCCAATGGGGAGATAGGGAAAGGCTGGTTGTGGCCATGGGAAACCCCGTTGCAGTTATTCAAAATGAATATCGCAACGGGGGCGCTTTTTCAAGCCTTACCGCATCGCCATGCTAACCGCAGACTCTGGCAATTCCTCGGCAAAGCATTTCTGGTAAAACT
>CAXNEP010000105.1:0-7456 GCA_964200865.1 Cypionkella sp.
AAATTTTAAGCCCTGATTTACCCAATCCGCGCATCTTTTGCTTGGGCAAGTGGGTGATGGCATGGGTACAATTTCGGGCAATGGTCAGGCCCAAACAGGGCTTGGCGGCGCAGCTGGATTTGGGGAAATTCTGCTAGATCGCAGCGATGATGGCGTATTTGCCATCGACACCTCGGCGGTGTTTGAAAACGGCTTTGCCTTTGGGGGGGCAAATTTCGCCGCTTCGGCGCTTTATGTTGCGACCGATGGATTTATCACCTTTGGCGCAGGGCCAAACAGCGGCTATTTGGCAGCGCCCGCCAGCCTGACCACACCCTTTATCGCCGCCTTTATGGCAGATATTGATACACGGCTTGACGGCGAAGGCCGCGAAAGCGGGCCGATCTGGGTAGATGTCGACGCCGCGAATGATGTGGTCACGATCACCTGGGCGGAAGTGGGTTTTTACCGCCGCAACGCAGAACTGACCAACACATTTCAAATTCAGCTGTTTGATCGCGGCGCTCGTGGCATGGATATTGTGCTGCGCTATGACACCATTCTTTGGACAGCGGGCGATTTGCAGGGCGGCTGGGGTGGGCTGGGAGGCACACCTGCCACGGCCGCCCTGCGCATGGGTAGCAGCGGGGCGATCACACCGCTTGCGGCTTCGGGCAATCAGGCCGCTTTACTTGCTCTGCCAAATACGGTGGGCAATACGGGCCAAACTGGGCTGTGGGTTTATAATGTACCCCTGTCGGGAAATGTCGGCGGCGTCGGGCCGCCCGCAAACACCCAAGGCAGCAGTGGTAATGACAACCTGCGTGGCACTGCGCGCGCAGACACTTTGCTAGGCCTAGCCGGCAACGACCGGCTAGAAGGTGCAGGCGGTGCTGATCGGTTAGACGGCGGGGCGGGCAGTGACCTTGCATCTTATGCGGGGGCGGGCACGAGAGTAGTGGCAAGTTTGGCCAATCCCGCCGCCAATACCGGCGATGCTGCGGGCGACAGCTATTTGGCAATCGAAGGCATCCTAGGCAGCGCCTTTGGCGATACGCTAACTGGCAATAGCGCGGCCAATATCCTGTTCGGCGGCAGCGGGAATGATCGGCTTATCGGCGGTGCGGGAGCAGATTCGCTGGTGGGCGGCGCGGGTATAGACTGGGCCGATTATAGCGCTGCCACGGCGGGGCTTACCGCCAGCCTGACCAGCTCCGCGCAAAACGCAGGCTTTGCGGCAGGCGATAATCTGCGCGAGATTGAAGGCATTCTAGGCAGCGCCTTTGACGATACGTTGATCGGGGCGACTGGGGGCGAATTCCTTATCGGCGGGGCGGGCCGCGATGTGCTGCGCGGCGAAGCGGGCGCAGACACGCTAGAGGGCGGCAATGGCAATGACACCCTTATCGGCGGCGCGGGGGCCGATGCCCTGCGCGGCGGCGCGGGGGTAGATTGGGCCAGCTACCAAACGGGCGCCTTTGTCCACATCGATTTACAAAGGCCCAGTCTGAACAGGGGCGATGCGGTCGGCGATACCTTTAGCGGGGTCGAAGGGATCAGCGGAACCTCCAATGCCGACACGCTGGCAGGCAATGCCAGCGCCAATCATCTTGATGGCGGGGCGGGGTCTGATGTTTTGAGCGGCCGCTCGGGCGATGACAGCCTTTTGGGCGGCGCGGGCAATGACACGCTGCTGGGCGGCGCAGGGCGCGATACCCTAATTGGCGGTGCAGGGTTTGACTTTGCCAGTTACGCCGATGCCACCAGCGCGGTCTGGCTAGACCTGCGCGATATCGGCCTTGATCTGGGCGATGCTGCGGGCGACAGCCTGATCGCGATTGAGGGGTTTTTGGGCAGCAGGTTTGACGACCGTTTCAGCGGCGACGGTGCAGGCAATTTGATCGACGGCGGCGGCGGCAACGATATGGTTTCAGGGCAATGGGGCGCCGATACATTGCGCGGCAATGTTGGCAATGACACGCTGGACGGCGCCGCAGATCGCGACGCGCTGTTTGGGGACGCAGGGGCCGATTGGCTGATCGGCGGCGATGGCATGGATAGCCTATTTGGCGGGGCCGATGCCGACCGTTTGGCTGGCGACGGCGGCAATGATGCGCTCTACGGCGGCACTGGGGATGACCGGCTGACGGGCGGGGCGGGGCGCGACTTTTTGTTCGGCGATGGCGGGGCCGACCAGTTTCAATTCACCTCGACCCGTGACCTGACGGCCATTGCCACCAGCACCGACATGATTTTTGACTTCATCGCAGGAAGCGACAAAATCAACCTATCGGCCATCGATGCCAGCCGCAAACTCGCGGGCAACAATGCTTTTTCCTTTGACGGCACCCGCGCCTTTGGCACTTCGCCCGAAGGGGACATCTATTTTACACGCTACGATTTTGCCGGAACCTCGCGCGATTACACGCTGGTTTTCATCGATGTAGATGCCGACACCCTTTCAGAGGCGGTGATTTTACTAACGGGCCTTCATACCCTGACGGCGGGGGATTTTGTTCTGTAACCCCTACCGTCCGACCGACACATAGGTCTCAAACCCCGCCTCCACCGCCTCTTGCAGCGAATAGACATTGCGCAAATCGGCCATGCGGGGGGTTTCCATTTTGCGGGCCAACTTGCCCAAATCCATCGCGCGGAACTCGTTCCATTCGGTCAGCAGCACAACCGCCTGCGCGCCTTGGGCAGCCTGATAGGGGGTTTCGCACCATTTCACACCGGGCAGCAGCGCCTCGCCTTCGTGCTGGCCCTGCGGATCGCATACCCGCACTTTGGCCCCCGCGCCCACCAATGCGGGAACAATGGTCAGCGAAGGCGCTTCGCGCATGTCATCGGTGTTGGGTTTGAACGTCACTCCCAGCACGGCTATGGTCTTGCCGTTTAACTGCCCATCACACAGATCGACAATTTTATCCAGCATCCGCCGCTTAATTTCCTCGTTCACCTTTATGACCGTTTCGGTGATTTGCATCGGCACGGCATGATCCTGGCCAATCCGTGCCAACGCCTTGGTATCTTTGGGAAAACAGCTGCCGCCATAGCCTGGGCCTGCGTGCAAAAACTTATTGCCAATGCGCCCGTCCATGCCCATGCCCTTGGCCACATCCTTTACATCAGCGCCCACCCTTTCGCACAGGGCGGCGATTTCGTTGATGAAGGTGATCTTTGCTGCCAAAAAGGCATTGGCGGCGTATTTGATCATCTCGGCGCTTTCCAGACCCGTGTACACAACAGGAAATTCCCGCAGGAACAGCGGGCGGTAAACATCCGCCATCACCTTTTTCGCGCGCTCGGACTCAACGCCCACAACCACACGGTCGGGGTGCATGAAATCGTCAATTGCGGCACCTTCACGCAGGAATTCGGGGTTCGATGCCACATCCAATTGCGCGGCAGGATTGGCAGCCATCGCCGCCTCGAATACTTTGCGGTTGGTGCCGACAGGCACGGTGGATTTGGTGACAATCACCGCATAGCCTGTCAGCGCTGCCCCAATTTCGGCGGCCGCGGCCATGACATAGGTCAGATCGGCGTGTCCATCCCCGCGCCGCGTGGGCGTTCCAACGGCAATAAATACGGCATCAGCGCCCGCCACAGCACTGCCCAGATCAAGCGTAAAGTTTAGCCGGCCAGCCGCAACATTTTTGGCCATCAAAGCCTGCAGTCCAGGTTCGAAAATAGGCACTTCGCCCGATTGCAATTTTGCTATTTTTGCAGGGTCTTTGTCGACACACACAACATCATGCCCAAAATCCGAAAAACACACTCCGGAAACAAGGCCCACATAACCGGTGCCAATCATTGCAATTTTCATGAACCCGCCCTCAAAACCTGTGGTAAGTTTACGCGGCAGTGCTTTGATTGTCAATAAAACGGCAGCAATCATGCCCTATATGCTGCCTTATGCCAATCCTAAAGCTCGCTTTGCGGTTGGGCAAAAATTTTCGCCTGCACCGCCATAGTCTCGTCTGGGCTAAGCCCGCCGCTGCGGGCCAAAAAAGCAAGCAAATCAGCTACGATAGCCCCATCACGCGTGATCATTTGTGCAGCAGCCCATTGGTTTTTTAGGCTAAGACGATCAATCAAATCTTTCCCATCTAGAACCGCGTCAAATGTGGGCGGCCATGCCCCCAAGGCCGCGCTGCTGGCCTCTTGCTCGGTCAAAATGCCAAGAGACATCAGCGCCACACAAAACACTTCGCGCGGCAAATACGGGGCCATTGCTGGGGCCAGATCAAGCGGCCCATGATCTGTCCATCGCCATTGATCTTGCGGCGCTTCGGGCAATTCGACCAGCCGCCAAGCAACGCCGAATGGCACCGCCAATGCCGCCAATGCCTGCAAATCGCCGTCAAAATCGGGGGCTGGTCTGACCAAAGCCACTTCGCCACGCGCTACGGGATAAACCAAATTCATCGATAACCTCCTTATGCGCCAAAGACCACAACGCTAAAGCCACTGCTGGCTGCAACGTTGCTGGCGTTCCAAAAACTGATGGTGAATTGCGTGGTCGTGCGGGCTGATACAGTCACAAACCGCGCAGCTGTCGTCGTAAGGATGGGCACAACCAGCACACCATATGTGGTGTTTGGCATTGCTGTTGCCAAAGTCACAGTAAAGGTGCCACCACTGACCCCGACCGAGACAATCCCAGAGCCTTGCTCAATCGCGCCAGCACTTGTCACGGATGCCCATGCAGGGATCGTCGGCACAATGCCCAATGCACTGCGCACCTGCGCGGGGGCGGCTGGCAAATATCGATAGGTCAGTCTGCTTGTCCCACGATCCAGCTGAATTCCTGAAAAACGATAGACAGCATTGGTAAATACAGCCCCGACGGCCAATCGAAGCACTGCCGTCACCCGCACCCCCACAGTTCCAGCGTTGACCAAGGTATAGCTTGTTTGGGTCACCGTGGTTTGGACGCTGTTCACCAAAGGCGTGGTAATCGACTCGAGGAAAGTTCCGCCTGTAAGTGCACTAAATCCCTGTATATCTATCCGCACACCTACTGCGCCAACAGCAGAACCAGACTCAAGGCTCATAACTGCGCCAAAGGTAAAGGTCTGTCCCGCGGCGGCGCTTATATATGGCGTTCCTTGCGCGAAAATGACGACACCTCCTGTCGTTGTCGCGATGCCGTTGACAGCATATTCAACCCACGGTGTGCCATCGGCACCAAAACCCGTGGCAGTTTTTGTGGCCGTGATGCCGTTTGCTACCACGGAGGTGGGCCAAGCCGCGGCCGAAGTAACTTCGCCCGCGCCCCGTGCCAAATTGCTGACATCGCCCATAAGCAGTGCATTTGGAAAAGCTGACGCGGCAGTGTTCAATTGCGCAGCAGACGCACTTAAGCCCAACGCGGGCAATGTCGCCCCCCCGCCGCCGCCCGCTGGCGCGGCCCAACTGCCATCCGCGCGCAAGAAATTGGTCGTGCCCCCACCTGAAGCGGGCGCAAGCCCTTTTTCGGTTGCCGTAAAGACGGGAAGCATAGTGGTCGCTTCGGCTGCTGTGATATCAGACGCAGGGCCAGACCCTGCGGCCACGCGCCCCTTGAACGTGGCGCTTGGCATATTGGCCAGTTTGGCATTGGTGATGGCCGATGCGTCCACTGTCCAAACAGTGCCATTCGCACTGACAGTGATATCGCCCTTATCGCCATCGGTCAGCCCAACGCCGCCCGTGGCAATCACCACCGTTGCGCCCGCGCTGCGCATCTTCACCTCGCCCGTGGTGCTGTTCAGCCAGATCGTGCCATCAGGCGGCGCAGCGGGGTCGCTGGCCTGCCCGCCCAAACGCAGCGCCGCTGGCAGCGTCACCGCGCCTGTGGCCGATGCAATCGACAATCCTGTCACGAACGTGGCCCCATCCGCGCTGACTTTGATCGAAAAATCATCGTTGCCTGCCGTGCCCATTTCGGCCCGCCCAGAAAAGCCCGTTTGGAACAAAAGGCTGGCCGTATCACCAATTGCGGCCTTGTTCACCTTGACCTGATGCCCCGCCCCTGCATGGTTCAAAAGCGTGGCGGGCGAAGACAGCGATAGGCGGTTATTTGCATCCGCCGTGGCCGAAATGCCAAGTTGCGCCACGATCAACGGCGCATCGGCTTGCGACACCCAAGCCGCGCCGTTGTAGCTGGCCAAGACCTGCTCGGATGTGACCCATGCCGTCCAACCCTCACTGGGCAAAAAGAACTGCCATGCGCCATTCTCGTACAGGGCAATTTGCCCCACCTTGCCCGCCCATGCGCCGTTGGCCCCCGTGGCCACAATATAGCGGTCCCCCTGCGCAGGGCTGGCGGGCGGCGCGCCCAAATTGCGCGCGGTCACGGCAAGCTGCACCAGCACATCCAAAACGCGGATCGCCTCGTTATGGGTGACATGTTTTTGCGCTTGGGACGGCAGAATATACGGCAGCTGCAAAATGGGCGTTGTATCGGGCATTTGGGGTTCCTTGGGCTAGCGCTGTGGCCAAACCTTAGGCAAAAGCCGTTAAGGCCCGCATACCCCAGCGCGCGCTGCCCGTTATGCCTGTTCTTTCAGGGTCGCCGCGTCCAAATGCTCGCGCCACGCCAACCACGAAATCGCCGCAATAATCACCGCGCCGCCCAGCAGAACAAACCCGTCCAACGCCTCGCCAAACATGGCGGCCCCCAAAAGGCTGGCCCAAACCAATTGCAAAAAGGTCACAGGCTGCGTTATCGCCAACGGGGCCGCGCGAAAGGCCCGCGTCATCGCGTAATGCCCGCCCGTTGCCGCCAGCGCCACCGCGCCCAGCCACAAAACTTGCGCCGCAGTCACAGGCTGCCACACCGCAAAGGCAAAGGGCGCAAGCAGCACGGATACAACCAGCGACATCATCGCCACGATCACCGAGGCATCCACGCTTGCGCTCAACCGTTTGGCCAAAAGATAACTGCCGCAAAACGCCACCGCCGCGCCGATTTGTGCAAAATGCCCATCGGTCAGGGTCTGAAACCCAGGCCGCAGCACAATCAATGCGCCGATCAGCGCCACCAAAACCGCCAGAACGCGGCGCAATCGCAGCCCCTCGCCCAGCAGCAGCCCAGCGGCCAGCAGCATCAAAACAGGGTTCAGATAGCCAATCGCCGTGACCTGCGCCAAGGGGATGCGGACAATGGCATAAAACCACAAAACCACAGCCAGCGCGTGAAACACACCTCGCCACACCAGCAAGCCCACCGCGCCGCGCGGCACATTGGCGCGCAATTTGGGCAGCATATGCGCCAGCAGCAAAACACCCCAAACAAAGCGGATAAAGGCTGATTGCAGCGCTGGCAAATCATCGCCCAAATAGCGCACAATCCCGTTTTGCACCACAAATGACAGGCCAGATGCCAGCATCCACGCAATGCCCCATTTGGTCTGGCCCAAATCGGTCAGCTTCATCCGCCCAAAACCAACGTCAGCGCAATGGCCCACATCACCGCGCCCACAAT
>CAXNEP010000106.1:0-7447 GCA_964200865.1 Cypionkella sp.
AGCCGACGCCCATCTGCTCTTGCCCAGTACGGTCGCGGCCGGTTGAGTTTTTCATCTCGGCGCTGTCATCAATTTCGATGACCACAGTTAAAATGTCGCCGCGCGTCGAGGCGCGCCGATCACCAAACAAGGAATTGCTGCCCGCCGCCCAAAGCGAGGAATCGTCACTGGCCCCGCGCCGCACAACGTCATCTGGAATGGGGTTGGCATACATCGCGCTGTGCTGAAACGATTGATCAAGGGGCGAGAATTGCGGCGCGCGGCCGACCTGATCCAGCGCAGTGCATCCCATGAGGGCAAGCGGCAAAACAAAAAGGTATCGCATGGGGTTACTCCGATGATGTTCCTGCGGTGACCAGCACTGATCCATCGCTATTGATGCGCCCGCTGATACGGGTGCGAGAGGAAAGGTTCATAATATCAATCACATCGCCAATGCCGCCTCCGGTCATCGCGCGGCCTTCGGTGTGAATTTCCAGCCCGCCCGAACGCAGGGTCAAGGCCACAATCGCGTTGCGCTGAATGCGCAGTTGCGGCTGGACATGATCGGCAAGCACCACGCGGCCAGCGTTCAGGCCGCTGGGGGCAATTTGACCAATCGCATCCTTCAACGCGGTCAGCGCGTCTGGTATTTCCATGGCGACCAAGGTCACATCTTCGGCGCTGATCACGGTGCCAGGGGGAATGCTGCGCGTGGCCACCACCGAATCGGCCCAAGCGGGCGTGGCGCACAGCAGGATCAAAAACCGCCACATCAGCGCACCTGCGTAGTGGTGGACAGCATTTGGTCGGCTGCGGTGATGACTTTGGCGTTCAGCTCATACCCGCGTTGTGCCTTTATCAGTTCGGACACTTCGCGCACGGCATCGACCGAGCTGTCCTCCAAATACCCTTGGCGCAGGGTGCCAAGGCCATCAATGCCTGGTGTGCTGACCAAAGGCGGCCCCGACGCAGGGCTTTCCAGAAATAGGTTCGACCCTGTCGCCTCTAGCCCCTTTTCATTGGTGAAACCCACCATGTTGAATTGGCCCAAAAGCTGCGGCTGAACTTGATTGACAAAATTGGCATAAACCTCGCCATCGGCGTTGATTGTGATTGACGCGGCATCGTTTGGAATGGTGATTCCGGGCGCAACTGGATAGCCTTCTGATGTAACGATCAGCCCATCGGCGCTGCGCTGAAGGCTGCCATCGCGCGTATAGGCCGACGCGCCCGAAGGCAGCGTGATTTCCAAATATCCGCCGCCTTCAATGGCGACATCCAAATCGCCATTGGTTTGCGACAGGGATCCTTGCTGCAAAACCACCGACACGGCGGCGGGGCGCACCCCAAGGCCCAGTTGAATGCCTGTGGGCAACATCGAGCCGTCTTCGGCGGTGATCGAGCCTGGACGCGCGATTTGTTGGTAATGCAAATCGGCAAAATCTGCGCGGCGGGCGTTGTAGCCTGTGGTGGACATGTTGGCTAGGTTGTTGGCCACCACGTCCACTTTCATTTGCTGCGCGCTCATCCCTGATGCGGCGATTTGAAGGGCTTTCATCGCTCTCTCCTATCGGCCCAAGCTGTCGATCACACCGCGCATGCGGCGATCTTCTTGGTCCATAAAGCTTTGACCCATTTCGTAGGCGCGCTGCACTTCGATCATGCGGGCAATTTCCGAAACGGGGTTGACGTTGCTGTCTTCCAAAAACCCTTGCAGCATGGTGCCACCTTCAAAAGGTTCCATCGCATCGGCTGAAAACAGAACCCCCGCCTCGTGCCGCAGGGTCAAAGGATCGGTGGGCTGCCACAGGCCAATGCGGCCAATTTCCGCGCCATCGGCAGAAATCGTGCCGTCTTGCGCAATGGCAACGGCGCGTGCGCCTTGGGGCACTGCAATGGGCGCGCCGCCTTGGTCGGCCAAGATATGCCCGTCAAAATTCACCAAATTCCCCTCGGCCGAAGGTGTGAACGCCCCTGCGCGGCTAAGGCGCGGGCCATTGGCTGTGATAAGCTGAAAAAACCCATCCCCCTGAATGGCCACATCAAATGTGCCGCCCGTTTGTGTAATGCCTGCTTGGCTAAGATCGACCACGCGTGTGTTGGCATTGGCCATAGACAAGGAAGGGCCATCGCCCATTTTGGCGATATATTCCGAAAACATCACCCCTTCGCGGCGAAAGCCGCTTGTCGAAATATTGGCGATGTTATTGGCCACCACCTGCATTTCGCGCATCAAACCCGATTGGCGCGTCAGCGTGGAATAAAGGGCTGCGTCCATGCCTTAGCCTCCTGCGATCATGGGGATAAGTTGGTCTTGAAAATAGGCGACAAGGGTCGCGGTCATAAAGCTCATCGAGACCCAAAACACGAGCAGCATCGCCCCCACTTTGGGCACGAAGGTTAGTGTCATCTCTTGAATGGATGTCAGCGCTTGAAACAGGCCCACGATCAACCCCATAACCAAAGCCACCGCCAAAAGCGGGGTCGAAATCATCACCGAAACCCAAAGGCCTTGGCGCAAAACGTCAAAAATGGCAGCTTCGGTCATATCGCGCCCCTTACACTGGCATCCGTAGAATTTCTTGATAGGCCTCGACCACGCGGTCGCGCACTGTGGCCACGGTATCAATCGCGGTTTGCGAAGAGGCGAGGGCGGCCACCAGCGAATGCGGATCGGCCCCCCCCGTCATGGCCGCGCGGGCGGTTTGCTCGCCTTGCACCAAAGAATTGGTAAAATTGCCCGCCATTTGGGCAAAAGCGCTTTCGACCCCGCCCTGTTTTGGGGCAGGGGCCACCGCCGTTTTGGCAGTGGCATAGCTTTGGCTGGCTAAAGCGTTTCTGATATCCATTCTGGATCTCCCTACCTGCGCAACAATTCAAACAGGCTTTGCGTCATCTGCCGCGCCTGATCGAAGATTTTCAAATTGGCCTCATAGCTGCGCTGCGCTTCGCGCGCGTCAGCAATTTCGATCACCAGATCGACGTTCGATCCATCATAGTGACCTGTTTCATCGGCCAAAGGGTTGCCCGGATCATAAACCCGTTGAAGCGGACTTTGATCTAGGCGTACGCGGGTGGTTTCAACCATTCCGCTGTCCATCGCCTCGCGAAAGCCGATGGTTTTTCGGTGATAGCCCGTGGTGTCGGCATTGGCGATGTTTTCAGAAACATGCCGCAGACGGCGGGCCTGCGCCTCCATTCCAGAGGCGGCGAGGGAAAGGGTGTTGAACAAATCAGCCATGTCACACCTATCCCTGACGGCCAAGCGAGGCGCGGATGATAGAAGACGTATTGCGATAAATTGCCAGCGCCATTTCATGATCTTGGCGCGCACTGGCTGCCTTGACCATTTCCTGCTCGATCGACACTGAATTGCCATTGGGCGCGCCTGCCAGCGATTTGCGCCGCACTTCAAGGGGGGGCATGTCGCTGTCTGCACCGCCTGTAAAATGGCCCGCGCGCGTTGCGCGCATTTCTATATGTTTTGCGTCTTGTGCATAGCTTTCGGCAAAGCTGGCCACATCGCCCGCGCGGTAGCCCGGCGTGTCGGCATGTGCCACGTTTTGCGCCACAACAGACAGCCGCGCCCCTGCGTGGGCGGCCATCGCCTGTGCCATTCTGGTCAGTTCTAGTTTCTCAAACATCGGGGCTTCTCCCTCGATCACCTTCACTAAGCTTTAAGGGTGATTCCTTTAGAAAGAGTAAGCGAATCCAGAAGGAGCAAAAAATGCGCGGAATTTTCGACGGATTGTTGGCACAGCTCGAAGAGGTGCGAGTAAGCGCGCCTTTGGGACGGGTGGCGGCGGTCACAGGGTCAAGCCTGCGCGTGGTGGGGCTGGAAGAGGCGGCACGCCAAGGCGACCGCGTGATGATTGCGGGCAAGCTGGCGGGCGAGGTTATTGCGATGGATAGCGCGGGGCTGCTGGTGATGGCTGACGGCGTGGCCGATGGCATCGCGCTGGGGGCGGATGTGCGCCATTTGGGCGCGGCAGAAATTGCGCCCGATGACACGTGGATTGGCCGCATTATCGACCCCTACGGCCAACCCCTTGATGGGCGGCCTTTATTTCGTGGCCCGCGCGCGCGGGCGCTGCGCGCAGATGCCCCGCCCGCCGCGCAGCGCCGCCGTATGGGCGCGCGCCTGTCCACGGGTGTTGCGGTGTTTGACACCATGCTGCCGCTGGCGCGCGGGCAGCGCATTGGGCTGTTTGCAGGGTCTGGCGTGGGGAAATCTTCGCTGCTGGCCAAGTTCGCGCGCGGGGTTGAAGCCGACGTTGTGGTGATTGCGCTGGTGGGCGAACGGGGGCGCGAGCTGCGCGAATTTGTCGAACGGGTTTTGGGGCCAGAAGGCATGGCGCGGGCCGTTGTGGTCACCGCCACGTCCGATCAATCGGCGCTGGTGCGCAGGCGCTGCGCGGCGGCGGCAATGGCGGTGGCCGAACATTTTCGCGATCAGGGGCGGCACGTGCTGCTGCTGGCCGATTCGATCACCCGCTTTGCCGAGGCGCACCGCGAAGTGGCGCTGGCGGCGGGCGAGGCGGCATCGATGCGCGGATTTCCCCCTTCGGTTGCCCATGCGATTATGTCTTTGGCCGAACGTGCAGGGCCAGGCCCAGAACGGTTCGGCGGGGATATCACGGCGGTGTTCACCGTGCTGGTGGCGGGATCGGATATGGAAGAGCCGATTGCCGATATTCTGCGCGGGGTGCTGGATGGCCATGTGGTGATGGATCGCACCATTGCCGAGCGGGGGCGTTACCCTGCTGTTGATTTGCTGCGATCCATCTCGCGCTGTCTGCCGCAGGCGGCAAGCGCGGATGAGAACCGCTTGATTGGCATGGCGCGGCAGCTTTTGGGGGCGTGGGATCGCAGCGAAATGATGATCCAAGCGGGGCTATACGCCAAAGGGTCTGACCCGATGGTCGATGCGGCCATTGCCATCTGGCCCAGTTTGGACGCGTTTTTGGCCGAAGATGCCCCGCCGGAAGGGGTGGCGGGCAGCTTTGCAGGGCTGGCCAAAGTGCTGGGCCAACCTGCGCCGACAGCGGATGCGGCGCAGAACGCGGCATAAGCAGGCGGGTTAGGTTTTTCTTGTGTTTCTGGGAAACGGCGCGCAGTTGCATGGGTGGTCATCGAAAATTGGGGGCGACACTGGCATCGGCCTGTGCCGAACCTAGACCGTTTATTTTGCGCCGTTTGCGGTTTGAACGCCCTGCGCCGCGCGCTAAAGCCGCCGATTGCGGGACGCAGTAATGGCTTGTTGCATTAACGTCACGGCGGTATTGCCCGAACCTGATGCGCTAAAGGCGTCCATCTCGCTGCGCAGCAGAAATCGTTTGGTCAGCTTGTCCATTGTGGCGGGATCGGCAAATTGCGATACCGTATCGCTGCCAAATTGCGCCTTTGCGCGCGATTTAAACACGCTCAGTTGCAAATCCAAATCCAATGTGGCCGTGCTGGTCGGCAGGCCCAGCGCCGTTTGAAACGCTGTGCGCAGGGGTTTACTACCCATAATGGTAAACCATTTGGCGTTTTCGGAACTGTTGGTTTTGGCGGCCAGTTCGGGCAGTTCGCGCTGAAGGTTTAGGGCGACGCGAAAATCGCCGTTTTGCGTGCCGACGGCCAGTTCAAACTGGCGGGTGCGGTACTGGGTGATGATCTTGTCCGCAAAATCCGAGATTTTGTTGCGAGGCACTGAAAAGTCACCAAATCCAAAGGCGGATGAGAGTTTTTGATACTGTTTGTCGGCCAAGCGGTTGGACAGCGCGTCTGTTTTCAGCGTGCCGTCTGACAGCACTTTTTGAATGAAGAATTTGTTATTGATGTCATTGTCCAGCCCAAAGGCCCCCAGCGCGACCTTAAGCAAACGGCGATCATTGACCAGTTGTTCTGCGGTGTCAATTTTGCCGATATTGGCACGAAAGTATTCTTCATCGCGTTTGTTTTGCGATGTTGCGTTCATGGTTGCCGTTTGGCTGGCCATGGTACGGTTTAGAAACGTCCAGCCAGCATAACCATTAAAGGGGATGGCTGGAACGAAGCTCATGCGTGGGGCACTGCCGCAAACAGACGCTCTTCGCGTGGCAGCAGGCTGCGCAGCGCTTTGAGCACTTGGTAATGCTGATCTTCCAGTACAAATGCCGTGGCTTGTGACAGCAAAGTGCGGCTGTCATAGTCGGTCAGCACTTGGCTAAGCTGTTCAATGCCGCGCAGCAGTTGGATGCGCGCCTCTTTCGGGTCTGCATCACCCGACAGCACCAATTGCGCGATGTAGCAAACGCGGCGGACGGGGGTGTTCACCTCGTCTGGGCGGATCGCATCGCGCAGGCGCAGAATATGCGCATTCGGAGTCATGATCGCAAGGCGCGAGCGTTTGTCACCATTTTCGATGACCGCGCCGTTGATCAAGACCCGTTCATGCGGGCCGAGTTTTAAGACTAGTCCTGTCATGGGGTTCCTCGATCGCCGCGAAGCCCGCGCATCACGGCTGTGTTGATGTCGATCAGCACTTCGACCGAAGCCGTATCGTCGCGCACCGCGCGGCTGTGCTGCACCGAGAATTCATAAAGATAGAAGAGTTGCGCCCGCAGCGGGGCAGGCAGGCCATTGGTAGGTTCGGCCACATCGGCGGCCAAGGTGGCCCAAAGGCGCAGATTGTCGTCCAGCGCGGTCATCAGACCGCTGTAGTTTTCTTTGCGCGCGGCCCATGCCACAGTCAGGGCTTGGGTCACACGGGCGAGCAGTTCGTATTCCAGCGCCCGCGGCGTTTTTTGTGGGGCTTCTGGGCGCGCATAGATTGCGCCTGCTTGGGTAGATTGGGCGAACACAGCATATCCTTCCTGGATTGCGGAGAATTACAAAAAAGGTTCGTTTTGAACCATGAAAGACGGCCGAAGAGGATTTTCCCCTTCGGCCAGATCTTTTAGCCGCGGAACAGCGACAGGATGTTTTGTGGCTGCTGATTGGCCATCGAAAGCGATTGAGTCGCCAGCTGCTGCTGCACTTGCAACGCTTGCAGGCGGGCCGAGGTTTCTTCCATATTGGCATCTACCATCGTACCGATACCCGATTTCAGTGCATCGGATAGTTTCCCCACAAATTCCGACTGAATGTCGATTTGCTTTTGGGTCGAACCAAAGGCCGATGCTGCATCAATCGAGGTTTGCAGCAACCCTTCGATCGACCCTAGCGCCAATTCTGCGCCGTTGGCGGTGGACACATCAATGCCATCTAGTGCGCCCAAACCGCCCGAACCTGCGTTCTTGAACTGTCCGCTGACGGCAAGGTCTTTCGTGCCGTCATTGGTAAAGGTCAGAACACCTGGCGATGCGCTATCATAGTCGACCACCAAATCGGTGATGCCCAAGGAGTCAATCGAGTTTTTCAAGCCCACAGCGACCAGATCGGCCACCGAGTTGTTGCCCGAGTCAATATCGGCAGCGGTGATGGTGTAGGATGCGGTCTT
>CAXNEP010000107.1:0-7445 GCA_964200865.1 Cypionkella sp.
GGACAGGACGAGGTTTCCCATGTTGAGATCGTCGGCGTAGAAGACGGCAATCACGGTGATGCCAATGAGGGTATCGCGCCGCGCTTAAACCGCGCTAAAGCCCCCATCCACAAACAACTGCGCGCCGTTCACAAAACTGGCCTCATCGCTGGCCAAATACAGCGCCGCGCGGGCGATATCTTCGGGCTGACCAAAGCGCCCCTGCGCCGCCTTAATCGCCGCATCCGATACATCCACACCCATCGCCGTCAACTCGCGCACCTCGCGCTGGCCATGGGGCGTGTCGATGAACCCGGGGCAAACGGCGTTACAGCGGATGCCGCGATCCCGAAATTCCACCGCAATCGCGCGCGCAAACATATGGCACGCGCCTTTAGTGGCATCATACAGCACCTCATTCGGCGTGGCATAAACCGCCGAGATGGACGAGGTGCACACAATCGCCCCGCCCCCTGCCCGCAGCATTTGCGGCAGCACCGCGCGGGTGACCAGATACATAGATTTCACGTTCACATCGAACAGAAAATCCCAGTCCTCTTCCTCGGTTTCCAAGAACGGCTTAATCACAATCGTGCCCGCATGGTTGAACAACACATTTGCATCACCCAAGGCCGATTGCAGGGTGGCAACGGCGCCGTCCACCTGCGCCTTGCGCGATACATCAGCGGCGGCAAAGGCGGCTTTATGGCCATTTGCCATCAATTCCGCCGCCAGCGCCGCACCCAGTTCTGCATTGCGGTCGATGATGCCCACCGCCGCACCCTCGGCGGCGAACAGGCGCGCGGCAGCCGCCCCGCAGCCCGATGCCCCGCCCGAAATAATCGCCACTTTTCCCGCCAAACGCTGCGCCATTGCCCGCCCCTTGTTAGCGCGCCGCAACAGCCTTTTTGCGCGGCGCAGTTTGCATCTGGCCAGTGTCTTCCATTTTGCGCCCCACATGCAAGAGCCGCGCCTCATGCGAACGCAGGCTGCGGCGGGCAGATGGGCCATAGGCGACAAAATCGCCCCCCGCCACATGCGGCAGCACGGCGCAAATCTGCGCGCGCGCGCCCTCGCCCAGCGCATCAAACCCCTCCTCGCCAGGGTGGAAACTTTCTGCCCCAGCCCCTTCGGCAAAGACAATTTCATGCGCGTCAAACAGAATGTGGTAATAGGTCACTTCGCGCATCGGATGGGGGCGAATGGCCGCGCCATCCACCAGCATCTTGGCGGCGGCAATCACCTCATCCGTGCCAAACAGCAGCTCGACCCGCCAGCCCGACACCATCATGCGATGCAGGGGCGAGACCATGATATCGCGCCGATTGCCAAGCGCCCCCGCCGCGATCAAAATCGGGGCCTGCTCGCCCATCCCGTCCACCGTCATGTGGCCAATCCAGCGGATCGGTTGCAGCCCGTGATCTGCCGTTTCCACCAAATCACCCACCCGCAGCTTTTCAATGGGGCGGTGGCCCTTGGCCGTGGCCAGCCGCGTGCCAGCGGTGAAACATACAGCCGTATTTTCATCATTCAGCAGCGCGCCCGCAACCGCGACCCCGCCAGCTTGAATGCGCAAACCGCCAGCCGATTGCAAAATGCCGTCCACCTGATCGGCCTGCAACCATTTCAGCGCGTTGTCATATTGGTTGCCAGGGTTGGCGGCATTCCACGCAGCCAAGGTCGTAGCATTGTAAAACCCGCGCAGATCAACAAAATCATTGTCCAAATTGCCGTTGGCTGACACGCCCGTCGTGGCATCAAAATCGGTGATTGTATCTGCACCTTGCGCAGTAAACACATCCGCGCCCGCACCGCCCGTCAGCTGGTCATTGCCCGCCCCACCAAAGATAAAGTCGCGCCCCGCGCCCCCATCCACAGTGTCATTATCTGCGCCGCCAAACAGCAGATCATTGCCCAGCCCACCCGCGATCGAATCGTTGCCTTCATCGCCGCTGTAACTGTCGTTGCCCGCATTATCCCCTTGCAGCGTGTCATTGCCCGTGCCGCCGAAATAGGTATCATTGCCTACACCGTCCCAGAACCAGTCGTTGCCAGCGCCCGCATAGATCAGGGTATTGCCAAACAGGGCAGGAATCCCGCCCGCATCGTCAAAGTTATCGTCGCCGTCGCCGCCAAAAATCGTGTTGTCGCCCGCGCCAAAATTGATCTGGTCACTGCCCGCACCGCCATAAATCAGATCTGCGCCTTCATCGCCGTTGATAAGGTCAGCGCCATCACCGCCATAAAGAATGTCAGCCCCAAGACCGCCTGCAATAGTATCGGCGGCAAAGGACCCTGTGATAACATCAGCGCCATCGCCACCGTCCAGCGTTGATCCAACGGCTGCGGTTGCTGCGGAATTTGCAAAGATTGTATCGTTGCCCGCGCCGCCGAAAACCCTATCCGCCGCGCCCGAGGCGCTGATGCTTTCAGACCCATAGATCAGGTCATTGCCATCGCCGCCATACAGCGTATCAACGTCAAGACCGCCCGATAGCGTATCATCGCCTGCATCGCCATACAGCAGGTCGGCCCCACCTGCACCGCCAGACATGATGTCGGATCCAGCGCCGCCAAATAGAGTGTCCCCACCCCCGTCCACCAAGCCGCCGCCATCCAGCGTGTCATTGCCTGCGCCGCCATAGATAAGATCAGCTTCATTGCCGCCGTCTACAAACGATCCCACAGTCGTTGCAGTTCCAGTCGCGGCATAGATCGTATCTGCGCCCACGCCGCCAAAAAGACTGTCACCTTGGGCAGACGTAGATGCCGCGCCAGCCCCGTAAATTAGGTCATTGCCCGCACCACCAACCAAGGATTCCGAAGTATCGCCTCGGCCTGTCAGCGTGTCATTCGCGCTGCCGCCAATGATGGTTTCAATACTACCAAAGGTTCTACCAAATTGATCGACACCCGTTTGCAGATTAATGTTCATCGCGATGGCGTCCACGGATGTGCCACCAATCTGGTACACATCGTCGCCCGCACCGCCGAACACAGCTTCGTTTAGGCCGAAATTGGCCCAGATCGTGTCGCTGCCATCGCCGCCATACAGGGTATCATCGCCGATGCCGCCATCAAGAAAATCATTGCCAAGCCCGCCAGACAGCGCATCATTGCCTGCGCCGCCGTCAACCACGTCATTTCCATCGCCGCCAAACAGGAAATCGCCGCCATCTCCGCCAGCCAAGTAATCATCGCCCGCATCGCCATAAATCGTGTCCGCGCTTTGGCTACCGCGCAGGTTATCCACCCCGTCGCCGCCATAGATCAGGTCGGGCCCGACACTGGTGTTGCCCCCGCCGTTGTCGGCGACATAATCATCGCCCGCGCCTCCGAAAACGGTGTCCGCCCCGACGCCGTTGAAAATCGCGTCATTGCCATCTTCGCCAAAAATCAGATCAGCGCCGATCCCGCCGTCAATCTGATCATTGCCAAGCCCACCATAAAGCGTATCATTCCAAACCGCCGTTGTCCGTTCGATCACTGATACGTTGTCGATGACCAAATCAGAAATGAATGATCCTGTCGAAGTGGGGTTTGATATGCGGATGGTGGTGCCCGCCGAAGCCGCAGTAAACGCAAAGCTGATGGTTTGGCTTGTACCATTGTCAATCGTATAGGTCTGGCTGGCAATCACCGTGCCCGAGGCATCCAGCACCGAAACCACAACCGTATGATTGCCCGTTCCGCTGCCATTTTCGCCCAGAAACATCGACAGATCATAGCTTTCGCCCTGCGTCGTTGCGATGGTTTGCTGGATGGAATCGCCATAGGCCGCTTCATCAAGCGCGTTCAGGGCCGCGACGTTCCCATTCGCGCCGCCAACACTATAGACAAAAGGTGCGCCGCCACCCGTTGGGTTATTGACAGTCCAGCCCGTCAGCCCACCCGAAAAATCGCCGTTGGTGATCAGGTTTGTGCCTGCCAAGCCGCTATCACCATCACCGATAATCGTATCTTCAGCTTCGCCGCCATAGATCACGTCACTGCCCGACCAGCCTGTCAGGCTGTCAGCGCCCGCGCCGCCAGTAACCGTGTCATTGCCCGAACCCGCGCGAATGATATCGTTGGCCGCGCCGCCATCCAGCGTGTCATTGCCTGCACCGCCATAGATCGTATCGGCGCCGTCATTGCCGATGATGCTGTCATTACCCACACCCGCCGACAGCCGATCCGCGGCCGAGCCGCCCGTAATCGTGTCATTGCCGCCCGCGCCGTCAATGGTCACCGCATTGGTGCTGGCGCTGGCGTTCACCGTTTCGGACAAATCGGTTGTGTTCAACGGCCCGCTGTCGTTTTGCGTATTGGTGACCGTTAGATCGATGCCATTGCTGAAGGTGGTGTTCACATCAATGCGCGAGACGCTGCCAATCAGCGGCGTATCGCCGCCCCAGTTCGATTGGCCGATAAAGTTGCTATTGCGATCAATATCCAGCGGAACCTGCGCGGCTGTACTGGTGCCCGTCGAAAGCAAAACGCCATTCTTGAAAATCTGGAACACCCGCGTGTCCGAGATGGTGAAATTCCATGTCGCCGTCTCGCCCGCAACAATCGCGCCCACGGGGGTGGTCAGGCGGTACGGCGTGCCGCCAAGCGGCCAAACCTCCAGCGCCATCTGGGTGGTGTTTCCAACATTTCCCGCCCAAATGTTGTTGTTTTCCGCGCCATTGCCAAAATCAAAAATGCGCTGCCACGCCCCGCCCGTGGGGTTGGTAAAGGTCGCCGTTGCGGTGACGTCGAAAATAACAGGCACGTTATTGCCCCCCTATCCCAAAAGAACAGGGGTAAATCGCCGCATAGCCAAAGAACGCGCCCGATGTGATCATTTCAATCACCAATTCCTGCCTCAGATGCTCCCGCGTGGTCATAGCTTTTGCAGTGCCTGCAAGGGCATTGCATCAGAAACAACCACACCGAAAACCAAATCGGCCCAAGGGCCGCACTGCTCTATACGGGCGATTGTTCTGTCCTTGGGGTTTAGCCCAAGTCGCAACGGCTCCGCGGGTTCATCGTTTCACTTTTCGAAACAGTGATCAATATTTGTTTGATGACAGCCGCACTTAAGGCGTGAAAAACTGGGCTTGTTTTAATAACTGCGGCACGCAGGTTACACATTGCGGCAAGTCTTTGTCATGAAAGTGTCGCCGCTTACGGGCGTTCAATCAAGGGTTGCGCGCCCCTATTGGGCTGCAATGGCCCGCTGGCGCGGCGCGGTTGGCAGCTGCCCTGTGTTTTCCAGCTTGCGCCCCATTTGCAAAAGCCGCGCCTCATGCGCGCGCAAACTGCGTCGGGCCGATGGGCCATAGGCGGCAAAATTACCCCCCGCAATATGCGGCAGCTGCGCCGTGATTTCAGCTTGCGCCACCGCGCCCAGCGCATCGAACCCTTCCTCGCCCGGATGAAAGCTTTCCGCCCCAGCCCCTTCGGCAAAGACAATCTCATGCGCGTCAAACAGAATGTGGAAATAGGTTACCTGCGCCATCGGCAGCGGGCGAATGGCCGCGCCATCGACCAGCATCTTGGCCGCCGCAATCACCTCTTCCTCGCCAAAAAGTAGCTCAACTTTCCAGCCCGACACCAACATGCGGTGCAAGGGCGAGACGAGAATATCGCGTTTGTTGCCCAGCGCCCCCGACGAAATAAGGATTGGGGCCTGCTCGCTCATCCCGTCCACCGTCATGTGGCCAATCCAGCGAATGGGTTGCAACCCGTGGTCAGCCGTTTCCACCAAATCGCCGACCTTTAGTTTTTCAATGGGGCGATGGCCCTTAGCGGTGGCAATACGCGTGCCAGCGGAAAAACAAACAGCGGTGTTTTCGTTGTTCAACAGCGCGCCCGCAACCGCGACCCCGCCACTTTGAATGCGCAATCCCTCTGCCGATTGCAAAATGCCGTCCAGCTGATCGGCTTGCAACCATTTCAGCGCATTGTCGTACTGGTTGCCAGGGTTTGCCGCATTCCACGTGGCCAAAGTCGTGGCGTTGTAAAACCCTGTCAGATCAACAAAATCATTGTCCAAATTGCCATTGGCCGACACGCCCGTCGTCGCATCAAAATCAGTAATCGTATCAGCGCCTTGCACAGTGAACACATCCGCGCCCGCACCGCCGATCAGAAAATCGTTGCCCGTCCCGCCAACCAGCGTGTCGCGCCCACCGTTCCCCAGCAGCGTGTCATTGCCCACGCCGCCTGCTAGGAAATCGTTCGATCCATCATCCGTGGCAATCGTCGGTGTTAAGGTACGGTTGGCAGGCGTGGTAATGTTATCTACATCCGCGCCTGTGATATAATCATCGCCAAGCCCGCCAAAGACAAAATCCGCGCCTTCATGCCCTTCCAGCGCATCATTGCCATCATCGCCATACAGCGTGTCATTGCCCAAATCACCGCTGATAACGTCATTGCCCGCACCGCCATAGAGCAGGTCATCGCCTGTGTCATCGAACTGCCAAGTATCGTCGCCAGCGCCCGCATAAACGGTATCATTACCCGCGCCGCCGTTCAGATTGTCGTTGCCATCGCCACCATAAACCAGATCGTTATCAGCGCCGCTATCAAGTGTATCCGAACCCGCATCGCCATAGAGCGTGTCATTGCCAGCATCGCCGTTCATGACATCGTTGCCAGCGCCGCCGAAATGCAGATCGTCACCAATATCGCCCACAGCAAAAACGTCATCGCCGCCGCCGCCATAAACGCTATCGCCGCCCGCGCCGCCCATTAGGCTGTCATTGCCATCGCCTGCATAAACCAGATCATTGCCAGCGCCCGCATCGATAGTGTCTGCGCCAATCGGATCGATGGGGCCAAGAATAACCACATTGTCCAGTTTCAAATCGGTTTGGACCGTGTTGGTAGACGTTGGGTTGGTCAGGCGGATCGTTGAATTGGCGCTAACGGCCGTAAAACTAAAATTGATCCCGCGGTTCGTTTGGTTCAGAATAACTTCGGTTTGCGTGTAAATCACGTTCCCCGCGCCATCTAACACTTCGATCAGCAGCGTGTGGTTTGCCACGCCAGTGTTATCTTCATAGGCGCGCAAAGACCCCGAGTATACTTGCCCTACCGTTGTCGAAATTGTCTGCTGAACCCCCTCGCCATAGGTTGGCGTCGCCATTGCGTTCAGCGCAACATATGTCCCCGAATAGAACGGCCCAAAAGACGTGGTCGGGTTAATGCTGTTCCAACCCGCAATGGTGAACGCGCCACCCGTTCGGGTGAAACCGCCATTTGTGATGAAATCTTCCGATGGATCAAAATCGCCATAAATCAGATCATTGCCATCACCGCCGGCAAGCGAGTCGTTGCCCGCGCCGCCATAAATGGTGTCAATGCCGCCAAGGCCTGCAAGGGTGTCATTGCCCGCATTGCCAGAAATGGAATCGCCATCGGGCGTTCCTGTATAGCTGTTGTTGCCTGTCGTGCCGTTATATGTCGCCACGTCTCGCTCTCCGCATGGCGCG
>CAXNEP010000108.1:0-7438 GCA_964200865.1 Cypionkella sp.
TCGCCGCCGCCATTATCGCCGCCGCCGCCGCCGCCGCCATTATCGCCGCCGCCACCGCCGCCGTTATCGCCGCCGCCGCCGTTATCGCCTCCTGCGCCGCCACCGCCACCCAGCAGTGCTGCGCCGCCTGCCAAAGCTGCAGCAGTACCCAGCCCGCCAAGACCAGCAGCCGTACCACCACCTGCCAACAAACCTGGGACAAGGCCAGCCATCCCAGCAGGCTCGTTCGATGCAACCATCGCATCATTCAACACATCCGCCTCAGAAAAGCGAAGGTTGTCCAGCGGGCTCCATTTTTCCATGGCCTGGGATGGGCCGTAATCGGCAAACAGCGCGCCATCCACACCGTCGGCAACGCGCACTTCAACAATCTGATCGTTGGACGACAGATAAAGCTTGTTCTCTGCCCCTGCCGTTGCCGCAAAATAACCAGATAGTACAATCGTGCGCCCGTCCATCAGCTGCACGATCAGATCGTCGCCTTGCTGCTGATAGGCCACCACTGAACCAGGGCTAAGGTTAAGCGAAATGCTTTGCCCAGGCTGAACGGCAATCAAATTGCTTTGGCCTTCACCCGCAACCGGACCCAGTTGCGTACTGCCCGCAGAAGTGCGGACAGCGAAATTGATCGCTGACACCATTGTACTGCTCCGCCTCATG
This sequence comes from Cypionkella sp., assembly GCA_964200865.1. GTDB lineage: Bacteria > Pseudomonadota > Alphaproteobacteria > Rhodobacterales > Rhodobacteraceae > Cypionkella. The sequence continues at coordinate 661 of CAXNEP010000108.1, forward strand.
TCCAAACTTAAGTGTTTGGTACGTTTTGCTCGTTTTCACCCCACTATTGGGGGCATTAGCGTAAGTCTACCCTAGCTTGCGCCGCATTTCTAGTCCTTGGTATAGGTTATGCGCAATTTGGACGTTCTTATTCCACAATCAGACCAAAATTGCGCCTTTTTCGCTACAGGCTGTTGTTTTTGGTGCCTTTTTTGCGCAGATCATGGCGAAACTGTGGCAGGGTATTGCCCAATTGTGTCCATAATTGGGCAAGGCCCCACCTTCGCTAGGCCTCTGGTTGCAAGGCAAGGGCCGTTTTGCGCAGTTTGGACATCTGCACCGCTAAAATCCCCAAAGCGGCAACCACCACGCCTAAAATATCAATAGGGCCGATATGTTCGCCCAGCAAAAACGCGGCAATCATCACGCCAAAGGCGGGGTTTAGGAAATGATAGGCCGATGCCTTGATCGCCCCAATACGCCCGACCAACGCGAACCAAATCAACGTGGCCGTCAAACCCGGGATCAAAAGCTGATAGATAAACGCAGCCCACAGCGCAGGGCTGTGATGAATAACAGGCGTTTCAAACAACGCCGATACGATGCCCAGCGCGCAGGCGCCCACCCACATCTGCAATCCCACAATCATCAGCAAATTGCCCCCCTTTGATGCCGACCCAACCGTCAACGTGGCCACCGCCAGCGCGCCAGCCCCTGCGATACAGGCCAGCACCATCGCGCCATCCGCCCCGCCAGAGATGCGGCTGCCCATCACCATCGCCACGCCAGCAAAGCCCGCAATCAGCCCAGCAATGCCCAAAGCCCCCATCCGTTCGCCGCGAAAGGCCCATGACAGCAGCGCGACCAGCAGCGGCATAGACGAGGCGACGATAGCTGCCAGCGACGCTTCGATCTTTTGCATCGCCAAAAAGTTCAGCCCCAAATAAAGCGCATTTTGACACAGGCCAAAAATAATGACCGACCGCGCCGTCTGCCTGTCCAGCCGCCAGCTTTGCCCCAAGGCGCGCGCAATAAGCACCGCGATCAAACCCGATACCGCAAAGCGTGCCGTCAGCGTCAGAAACGGCGGCGCGCCTGCCATCAAAATGCGCGCAGTGGCAAAGGCTGAAGACCACATAATCGAAAACGCCGCGCCCATGGCAATTGCCCGCTTGTCCATTTGTCGCCCCTGCCCATTTCTATCGATGCAAAAAGGGCCGCCCAAAGGCGACCCTTTCTTGTCTTGTGGCCGATCCAGCGATTAGCCGTTCACAATGTCTTTCAGGCTTTTCGCGATCGAGAATTTCACCGATTTATCAGCGGCTTTGGTCATGGTTTCACCCGTCGCAGGGTTGCGCACTTGGCGCTCGGGGCGCGCGCGGCAAGCCATTTTGCCCAAACCAGGCAGGGTCACAGCGCCGCCCTTTGCCACTTCGCGCGATACAACATCTGCCACAGCGATCAAAGCTGCGGTTGCGGTTTTCTTATCGCTGCCCATTGCGTCTGCAATTGCGGCCACCAGTTGCGATTTGGTCATTGCGGTCGACATGTTCTAATTCTTCCCTCGTTTGGGGCCAGCGTTAAGTTGCGGCCAGTTGTATGCCCATTTCGGGCGCTGTGGTTGCTTTTGCCAAAAACAGGGGTATTTGCAAGCATTTTTCGCCCTTTGGCAAGCCTATTGTTCACTTTACAAGAACGCCGTCTCTTCAAAGCTACGCAACTTGCGGCTGTGTATGCGCCCAATCGGCATTTGGCGCAGGCGCTCCATCGCGCGAATGCCAATTTGCAGATGGCGGCTGACTGGGGTTTTGTAAAAGTCGGTCGCCATGCCGGGCAGTTTCAATTCGCCGTGCAAGGGCTTGTCGGAAACACACAGCAGCGTGCCGTAGGGCACACGAAAGCGAAAGCCGTTGGCCGCAATCGTCGCGCTTTCCATATCCAGCGCAATGGCACGGCTTTGGGACAGGCGGCGCACGGGGCCAGATTGGTCGCGCAACTCCCAGTTGCGGTTGTCAATCGTGGCCACTGTGCCCGTGCGCATGATGCGCTTTAGCTCATAGCCTTCCAACTGGGTCACATCGGCCACCGCCTCTTGCAGGGCAATCTGAATTTCTGCCAGCGCGGGGATAGGCACCCAAATCGGCAAATCATCGTCCAGAACGTGATCTTCGCGCAGATAGGCGTGCGCAAGGCAGAAATCGCCCAAAGACTGGCTGTTGCGCAGCCCCGCACAGTGCCCCACCATCAGCCACGCATGGGGGCGCAGCACGGCGATATGGTCGGTTGCGGTTTTGGCATTGCTGGGGCCAACCCCGATATTGACCAGCGTAATACCATCCCCATCAGCCCGTTTTAGATGATAGGTCGGCATCTGCGGCAGTTTGGCGGGTGTGGTGATCAGATCATCTGGCTTAAAGATCTCTTGGTTTCCCGTGGCCACAAAACTGGAGTAGCCCAGCGCTGGGTCGCGCAGCGCTTGCCGCGCAAAGGCCTCGAATTCATCAACATAGAACTGATAGTTGGTGAACAGAACATAGTTTTGAAAATGCACCGCATCCGTGGCCGTGTAATGCGACAGGCGGGCCAGCGAATAATCCACCCTTTGCGCCGTAAACGGGGCCAGCGGGCGCGATCCGTCTTGGTTATACATCCGCGTGCCATTGACAATATCGTCATTCGTGGTCGCCAAATCTGGTACATCGAACACATCGCGCAGCGAAAAGGTCAGGCTGCCCTCTTGCGGAATGGCCACATCCTGATTGCCTGCCACGGCGAAATGCACGGGAATCGGCGTGTCAGACGGGCCGATTTGCACGGGCACGCCATGATTTTGCATCAGCAGATCAATCTGGCCGATCAGATAATTGCGAAACAAATCAGGCCGCGTGATGGTGGTCGAATAGGTGCCTGGTCCCGCCACATGGCCATAGGAAAGGCGGCTGTCGATTTTGTCATGCTGCGTGACGGTCAGGCGAATTTCGGGGTAATAGGCCCGCAGGCGCGTGTCAGGTTTTCCCGCCGCTGCCGCATGGCTAAAGGCGCGGGTCAGAAACTCGGTCGCACTGCGATAAATCAAGATCAAATAGTCCACTGCCTCGGCGGCATTGGTAAAGCTGCGCGCATCGTGCACGGCTGGGGACAGGGTCGATAGGGGTGGTTTGCTCATTCTTCTTCTCTCTTTTGATCGGTCATGTAAGGGCTTTTGGGGCCCTCTGGCAAGTGTTTGCTGATATTTGCGCGCTTTTAGGCCGACCACGTGACGAAACGGTGACGCACGGGTTGTGGCGCGCGCCTTGCAAAATCACCTTGATATGCGCCTGCTTGCGCGGGATAACGCGGCCATGAACACGCTTCTTACCCTTGGCCACGGCTATTGCGCCGAAGAACTGGCGGCCCGCCTGATCCCTCAGGGATGGCAAGTGATTGGCACCGCGCGCACGCCAGCCCGCGCCGCAGACATGGCGCAGGCTGGGGTAGAGGCGCTGATCTATCCGTGCGATCTAACACCCGCCCTTGCCCGCGCCAGCCATATATTGATCAGCGCCGCACCCACTGCGGACGGCGATGTTTTTCTGGCCGAAGCAGGCGATGCCATTCGCGCAGCACGTCCGAAATGGGTGGGGTATCTGTCTACAACGGCGGTTTATGGCGACCATCAGGGCGCATGGGTTGATGAAGACACCCCGCCCAAGCCGCAGTCAGGCCGCGCCACCGCCCGCGTATTGGCCGAATATCAATGGCTGGCCACTGGTCTGCCCGTGCATATCTTTCGCCTTGCGGGCATCTATGGGCCAGGCCGCGGCCCATTCCAGAAAATCCGCGACGGATCGGCTCGCCAGATCATCAAACAGAATCAAGTGTTCAGCCGCACCCATGTTCAGGATATTGCCCAAGTGCTGGCGGCATCTATCGCCGCGCCGCATGCAGGGCAAATCTACAATGTCTGTGATGATAACCCAGCCCCGCCAGAAGAGGTGCTGTGCTATGCGGCCGATCTGCTGGGGGCACCGCACCCGCCCAAGATCACCTTTGAAACCGCCGTTCTGCCTGAAATGGTGCGCAGTTTTTATGCCGAATCCAAACGCATTAGAAATGATAAAATCAAATCCGCACTTGGGGTGAAACTGCTGTATCCCACCTATCAGGCGGGGCTAACTGCCCTGCTGAAATCTGAATCTTTGGGCTAAATCCAGCCCTGCGCCGCGACCCAATCCATCACATATTGAACCGCACCTTTTGCCATTGCGATCGCTTGCGGCACAATCACCTGCACCTGATCGCGCAGTCCGTTCACGAGAGTGATATACCGCCCCACAGGTTCGGCCAGCTCTGGCACAGCGTTCGCCAAATCGGGGCCAAAAACATACCCCGCCGCCGCCAAAATTGCCCCCAACAAAACAACATAAAACCCAGCGCGCCCGCCAGATGTCTTGCGCGGCTTGGGCGTGGCGGGGGCAAAATCGCCGCGCAGGTCTTGCCCTTGCGCGGTGTCTGCGCTGGGCTGTGGCATCATCTGCGCCGTCTGGGCCGCGGCAGACATCTGTTCAGTCTGAGGCGGTACAAACATCGGCGCGTTTTGGGCGGCGCCGTCGTCATTCAAACCCTTCAGCCGGGCCACCCGGCGCGGCGACACGCGCGGCGAAGGTGCTACAAAATTCGCACTTTGCGCCTGCGCGTTCTGGTCGGCATCCAGTTCCGCCTCGATATCGCGCAGATCATCATTTGGGCCCTGACCCGTTCGGTCGGCCTCGATCGGCGCGTCCGCTTGCGCGCCTGATTGCGCGCCGCGCGCATCACTTGCTACCATCGCATCCAGCGCGGCCTCTGGCCCGTCGTTGTGCGGCGCGGGTTTGGCCGCGGGCATGGCGCGGGCGGCATCTTCGGCGCGCTTGGCCTCTTCTAGGGCGACTTCCTCGCGCAAAACCCGCAGCGCCTCTGGGTCAAGCTCGCGCCGTGGAATAGGCGCTGGCACCTCTTTGCCCTGCGCCAGTGGCGGCGGCGGATCATACAGGGCGGACTCTATCTCGTAATCGGCTTCAAAATCGGGATGGGCCTGAAACCAGCCATGGCCGCAATTGGAACATTGAACATCGCGCCCCTCAAAGGGGATAGCCGAGGCTCCAACCTCGTATTCAGCGTCACAATTCGGGCACTGCAGGCGCATGGGCTGCGAAATCCAATGGGTTATAGGTGCGTAAACACTATCAACCTTCTGCGTGCACTAAAAGCCCCCGAGTGCGTGCACGAAAAACCCACGCGCAGCCTGCGTGATCTTTTGTGAAGCGGGGCCACGCGCGGCGCCATGCACCATTGAAACCCGCGCAACCATAGGCGATGGTGCGCCCTAGCAAATGGTGGCCACAGGGGCTTTGGCGTGATTGGGTTTGAAGGCGTGTCTTATGGCTATGACGGCGGCAACTTATTGGCCGACATCAACTTGCGCCTTGCGGCGGGGTCGTTTCATTTTCTGACAGGCCCCTCAGGCGCGGGAAAATCCACCTTTCTGAAACTTTGCTATGCCGAACTGCTGCCCAATGCGGGGCGCGTGACCATTATGGATCAAATCGCCACCTCGATGAGCCGTGACGATATCGCCTTTGCCCGCCGCCGCATTGGCGTGGTGCATCAAGATTGCCAATTTTTAGATCATCTGCCCGTCGATGAAAATATCACCTTGCCCCTAACTGTGTCTGGCCAATTTGCCGAGCCGCGCGATCTGCGCGAGTTGATGGATTGGGTCGGCCTTGCCCCCCTTGCCCGCGCCTATCCGCCTCAGCTTTCGGGTGGCGAGCGTCAGCGCGCCGCCTTGGCCCGCGCAGTGATTATGGGGCCAGATGTCATATTGGCGGATGAGCCTACAGGCAACCTTGATTGGGACATGTCGCTGCGCCTGCTGACGCTGCTGATGGAGCTAAACCGCATGGGCAAAACGGTGCTGATTGCCACCCATGATATGAACCTCATCCGTCAAGCCAAATCCCAAGTCGCCGCGCGTGTTTTGCGCATTTCAAACAAACGGATTCAGCTGGCAGGGGCAGATCTGTGATGCGCCCCAGCCAGATGATCGCCGCCCTGCGCAGCGCCCTGCGCCCCGATAGCAGCGCAGACAGTATCGTGCCGCCTTCTGGCCATACCGCTTGGCTGACAACATTTACGGCAAGCGCGATGGCCTTTTTGGCGGTGTTCGCGCTGGCTTTGGCGCTGGCATCGGGGCGCTTGGCCGAACGCTGGTCAGACGCGCTGGAACGCACGGCCACCGTGCGCCTGTCTGCGCCCCAAGACCAGATTGACCTGCAAATTCAGGCCGTGCTGAACGTGCTGCAAACAACGCCTGGCATTGCCAGCGCGCGCGCGCTGACGGCAGACGAACAACGCGCGCTGCTGGCCCCGTGGTTTGGCCCCGATCTGCCCGTCGATACCCTGCCCCTGCCCCGCCTGATCGAGATAAACGAAGATAGCAGCGGATATGACAGCGAGGGCCTGCGCCAACGCCTTGCCGCCGAAGCCCCGGGTGCGGTGCTGGATGATCACACCCGTTGGCGCAAACCGCTGGCTGTTGCGGCCCAGCGCCTGCGCTTTTTGGGGTTTTTGTCCATCGCGCTGATCACGGGGGCAACGGCGGCGATGATTACACTGGCCGCCAGTGCCGCACTGGCCGCCAATGCGGGCGTCATCAAAGTGCTGCGCCTTGTGGGCGCGCGCGATGGCTATATCGCCGCCGCCTTTGTGCGCCGCTTTACCCTGCGCGCGCTGGCGGGCGCGCTGGCAGGCACTTTGGCGGGGATGATTGCAGTCTCCA
>CAXNEP010000109.1:0-7419 GCA_964200865.1 Cypionkella sp.
CATGCCCCACCTGCCCGTGATTGCATCGGCCAAAGGCGCGACGATCACCGATATTGACGGCTATCAGATTGACGATTTTTGCCTTGGCGATACAGGGTCGATGTTTGGCCATTCGCCCACCCCCGTGGCCAAGGCGATCCGCCGCCAAGCGCGGCGCGGTCTAACCTATATGCTACCGCCCATTGAGGCGATGGAAGTGGGGCAGCTTTTGACCGCGACCTTTGGCGCGTTTCAATGGCAAATCGCCACCACCGCCACCGATGCCAACCGCTTTGCCATTCGCGTCGCCCGCGCGGTGACGGGGCGGGCCAAGATACTGGTGTTCAACGGCTGTTATCACGGCACGGTCGATGATGTGATGGTCGAGCTTGGGCCAAATGGCCAAACGCAAAACCGCGTGGGGCTGCTAGGGCAAGTGGCCGACCTGACCCTTGGCGCGGTTGCTTGCGAGTTTAACGACCTTGATAGCGTCGAAGCCGCATTGTTGGCAGGCGATGTCGCCGCCATTCTCACCGAACCTGTGATGACCAACTCTTGCATGGTGCTACCGCAGAGCGGCTTTCACGCAGGCCTGCGCGCGCTTGCCACCAAATACGGCGCGCTGTTGATGATCGACGAAACCCATACCATCTCAACAGGCCTAGGCGGATATACCCGCGCGCACGGCCTGCAACCCGATATCTTTGTGGCGGGCAAATGCGTGGCGGGGGGCCTACCCACCGCCATTTGGGGGCTGAACGCCGATACCGCCGCGCGCTACCACAGCGCCAATGCCGCCCGCCCTGCGGGCCATTCAGGCATGGGCACAACGCTGTCGGCGAACCCTTTGCAATTTGCCGCCCTGCGCGCCAGCTTGGCCGAGGTGATGACGCCAAAGGCCTATGCCCATATGGACAAACTTGCCGATACACTGGCCGCTGGCCTTGCCGACGTCATCGCCAAAAACCGCGCGCCGTGGCATGTGGTGCGCGTGGGCGCGCGGGTGGAATTCATCTGCGCACGCGGCCCTTTGCAAAACGGGCGCGAGGCGATAGCGGCGCATTGCCCGCAGGCCGAGGCAGCCGTGCATATCGCCCTTCTCAACCGTGGCAGCCTGATCGCGCCCTTTCACAATATGATGCTGATTTCTCCCGCCACCGAAAAGCGCCAAGTCAAACGCCTTATCGCCGCCTTTGCCGAAGTGATGGCTGAACTTTTTGCTCCCAAAAGCCCCGCCCTATGACACACCGCCCCGCTGATGCAGCCCTGCCAGATGAGGCGGAGGTCTTTCTTGCCGCACATCCAGACATCGAAGCCTTCGATCTGATACTGACAGATGCCAACGGCGTGGCGCGCGGCAAGATCATTCGGCGGCATGAACTTTTGGGGCTCTATACCGCAGGCCGCCATTTGCCCATCTCGATCCTTGGGCTGGATATACTGGGCGAAGATGTTGGCGATACGGGCCTTGTCTGGGATCAGGGTGACGGCGACCGCCGCGCTTGGCCCATCGCGGGCAGCCTGCGCGCGCTGGCGGGAACCAGCCCGCCGCGCGGCGAAATGATGGTAATGCTGTATGAATTAGGCGGCCCCCCCATGCTGGCCGACCCGCGCCATGCGCTGATCCGGCAAATGGCAGCATTGGCCGATATGGGCCTGCGCCCCGCGGGAGCCTTCGAGTTAGAATTTTACCTGCTTGACCCCGAACTTGGCCCAGACGGCGCCGTGCGCCCCGCCCGCGATGCGCTCGATGGGCGCACGGGCGCAGAAACCGAGGTCTATTCGGTTGACCGCCTGCACGGGATGCTGCCGATCTTTAACCAGATTTACGCAGACTGCGCGCAGGCAGGCATTACCGCAGAAACGATGATTTCTGAATACGGGCGCGGGCAGTATGAGCTGACGCTGAATTACCGCGAAGACATCCTGCAAGCCGCCGATGATCTGATCCGCCTCAAACGCATTGTGCGGGCGGCGGCGCGCGCGCATGGGGCGCTGGCCTGTTTCATGGCCAAACCCCATGCCGATATGGCCGGATCAGGGATGCATATGCATGTCTCGATGCTGGACGATCAGGGCCGCAATATCTTTACCGAAAACGCGGGGGATGGCCCCACATCCAGCCCCGCCCTGCGCCACGCCATTGCGGGCATGGCGGCGCATATGGGCGAATCGATGCTCGTCTTTGCGCCCCACGCCAATTCGTGGCGGCGCTTTGCGGCCAATTCCTACGCGCCCGTGGCCCCAACTTGGGGCGTGAACAACCGTTCGGTCGCCCTGCGCGTGCCCGCAGGCGATGCAAAAGCGCGCCGCATTGAACATCGCCCATCAGGGGTGGATGCCAACCCCTATCTGGTGGCAACTGCCGTGCTGGCCGCCCTGCGCGATGGTCTGACGCACAAGATGCAGCCCAGCGATCCTGTAACTGGCAACGGCTATGACGCGGGGGCGGCACATTCCATGCCCCCCGATTGGCGCAGCGCGATTGTCGCCGCCGAAGGATCAGAGTTTCTAAAATCCGCGCTTGGCCCCGATCTTCACCGCGCCTTTACCGCAATCAAATGGGCCGAATATAACCGCATGGCACGGCATGTCTCGGTTATGGATTTGGCGCATTATCTGCATCGGGCATAAGGGGGCTTTGCCCCCTCGGCCTTTGGCCTCACCCCCAAGGTATTTTCAGAGTTAGGAAAGGCTCTGCTTTTTTAGCTTCCTAACTCTACAAATACCTTGGGGGGAGCGCGCAGCGCGGGGGGCAAAGCCCCCCTTTACGCACGGGCCGCAGAATAGCGGCAGCTTTGCGCGCAAACGGGCGCCGCGCGCAGCAAAGCGGCGGCGATCATTGCGGGCACATTGGGGTGCAGGCCCAAGGGGGGCAGAACGCGGCCGCCAAAGCGCGCAGCCCCCAGCGCGCGGGGGATATCGTAGGTCACATGACCGCCCATAGCCGCAAAGAAGGGCAGGCAGATCGACCCTGCGCCAAAGCCCGTGGCATCGGCAAGCTGGGGGGTTTGGTCGATAAAGGCGGCCTCGCAGCGGGCAAGGCCAAGGCCCGCCTTTAGGCTGCGGGCAAGGGATGCCGCCACATCGCTGGGGGCGGGCGATTTGAAACTGCCATGGGCAGCAATCAGCACTTTTGCGCGCGCAAGGTCTTGGCCAGCCAAGGCATCCGCCACCGCATCACGGGCAAGGTCATGAACCGCCGCTTCGCAGCCAAAGGGTTCCAGCACGTGCCAGCCCTGCCCGCCCGCGGCGCGCAGTTTTTCGCCAAGCGCCACGCGGGTAAACCAGCCACCCGACATGAACATTGGAAACACAATACCCTTGGGGCCAAGCTGCGCCAGTGCGCGCGCCAAAGCCCCTTCCTGCGCCAAGGTTGCAGCCAACACTGCGCGCCCGCCCGCCAGTTTTGCAACCGATTCTGCCAGCAGGTCCAATTCCCGCGCAGCGGGGGCAGGATCGCTGGGTTGGCCATGCGCGACGATAAGGGCGGGAAGATCAGGGCTGTTCATAGCCTAGTGATAGCGCGCGGCGCGGGTTTGGCAAACCCTGGACGTTGCAGATCAATCGTGATCTGGCAGGGTGGCTTTGGGCGGGCTGGGCAGGTGCAGCAAGGGCGCGGCACGATCCCAAATCATGCGGCCAAGTTCGGGGAACAGCGCGGCATCGCTGGCCAAAGCGCGGCCTTGCACCATGGCCACGATATGCAGCGGCCGCATCCCGCGCGCCACGATGCGCAGCATGTCATGCTTGACCCATGCGGTTTTCGCATCGCCCGTCCAGCCCGTTTGCGCAGGCTTTGACCACAGTTTCAGCCCAGCGGGCAGGCCCCCGCCCAAAAACTCCGCCAATCCAAAGTTGGGAAACACGGCATCAGGGCTGGTCGGGTCGCGCTGCATATGAACCTGCGCGCGGCGCAGGGTTTCGCTGCCCACGGGCAAATCGCCCTCGAACATTTCCCACAAAAGGCGCGCGGAGCTCAGCGCGGTGAGGGAATTTAGGCCCTCGCCATAGGTGCCCACCAAACGCGCCTCGCGGCCAAAGCGCAGATCACTGCCTTGCTTTTGCGAAATACGGCAGCCTTCCCATTCGGGCCAGCCCATTTGCCAAAAGAACCTATCCAGCCGCCCGCGTTTGGCGGCCCAATCCAAATACTCGGCCCCCTCTAGCGGCGTGTCCCCCGTGGTGTTTGTCAGGCAATCAATCACGTAATTGGCGGCGCTGTCAGATGGCCACAGCACCATCTCGCGCAGGGCGCGCTCTACATCGGGATGGGGGGCAATACGCCCCGCCTCAAGGGCTGCAAGCCCGTGCAGCATGTGAAACGGTGCGGTCAGGCCCGCAGGATAATGCCCCGCCGCGCCGCGATGGGCAAAGCCCGCCGCGCCAAAACTGGTGGGCGCGCAGATCACCAGCGCCAGCTTGCCTTCCGTCAAACCAATGGCTGCAAACTTGGCCGTCATCTCGCCCAAAACGGCGCGGCCAAGCTGTGTCCAATCTGCGGTTTGGGCGAAAAACATTCCGAAATCTCCTGCGGCGGAACTTATGCTATGACGCGCGATTGTGCCAGAGAAACACCGACATGGGCCGAAACCTGTTGCCTTCCTGCAAGGGATTTAGGCACGCGCGCGCTGCCGCCTTGGCGCGCAAACTGCCGCGCAGGGGTGGAATTGCCTTTCATTACACCTAAGTAACGCGCAAGCATTGCGCGACGGAAATTGGCCTACACGGCGTTACATCCCTGCCCGCGCCCAACTGAAAGTAAGTTCTATGCAAGCTGCGCCAAAGCTGACCTTTCCCCACCTTGCCCTTATCCTTGGCGCACTAGCGGCCATTGGCGGCATCGGTTGGTATTTCTTCGGCAGCGGCGAGGAGGTTACGTTTCGCACTGCCGAAGTGCAACGCGGCAGGATAGAAGTGACAGTTCTGGCCGCAGGCGCGATTGAAGCCAAGCAATTGGTGTCCGTAGGCGCGCGGGTGTCGGGGCAGGTCGAAAAACTGGCCGTCACCTTGGGCCAAGATGTGCAGGCGGGCGATGTCATTGCCCAAATTGACGCCCAAGAACAGGAAAACGATCTGCTCAAAGCCAAGGCCGCGCTGGCGCAGATTGCAGCGCAGATCACCGCAAAATCGTCAGGCCTGCGCAAGGCCGAGGCGGCGCTGGCACGCCAAACACAGCTGAGCGCATCCGAACTTGTCTCCAAAGAGGCGCTGGAAAATGCAGCGGCAGAGGTTGATGTGTTAAAGGCCGATCTGGCCGCACTTGCCGCGCAAAAGGCATCGGCCGAGGTGACCGTGGCGCAAAGCCAGTTATCGCTGGAACGCGCCACCGTCACCGCGCCCATCAGCGGCACAGTGGTGGCGATAGTCGTTGAAGAAGGCCAAACCCTATCCGCCGCGCAAAACGCCCCGACGATTGTGAAAATCGCCAATCTGGACACGATGATTGTTAAGGCCGAAATATCCGAGGCGGACGTGGTGCGCGTGCGCGCGGGCCAAGCGGCCAGCTTTACCATTTTGGGCCAGCCTGAGGCGCGTTTTGACGCCGTGGTGCGCGATGTCGAACCTGCCCCGTCTGAATTGGCCGAAGGCGATACGATTTCGGCAGATAAAGCCATTTATTACAATGGCCTCTTAGAGGTGGCAAACCTTGACCGCACGCTGCGCATCGGAATGACGGCGCAGGTTTCCATCGTACTCGAAGCGGCTGATGATGCCCTTAGCGTGCCCGTTGGCGCGGTCAGCGATGGGCCAGATGGGAAGTCCGTGCAGGTGATGGTGGGCGCGCAGCCAGAGGCGCGGGCCGTGGAAACGGGCCTGAATGATAAAGTGCAGGTGCAGATTGTAAAAGGTGTGTCCGAAGGCGACCTCGTGGTGATTGGCACAGGCAGCGGCGGCGGGGACGAAAGCGGGGGTCGCCGCATGGGCCGACCCGTAGGCATGTGATATGACCAGCGCCCCCCTGATTTCGCTGCGCGGCGTAAACCGCAGCTTTACCGCTGGCGATCAGTCCATCACCGTGCTGCGCGATGTGGATTTAGATATTGCCGCGGGTGAATTTGTGGCCATTATCGGCGCGTCAGGGTCGGGAAAATCGACGTTGATGAATATCTTGGGCTGTCTTGATCGCCCCACAGGCGGCACTTATGCCTTTGGCGGGCAAGATGTGGCAACCCTAGAACCTGATGCGCAGGCGCAGCTGCGGCGGCAGCATTTTGGCTTTATCTTTCAGCGCTATCATCTTCTGGGCGATTTGGACGCGGTGGGCAATGTCGCCACCCCAGCCATTTATGCAGGGATGGACGGCGGCACGCGCCGCGCCCGTGCCGCCGCACTGCTGGGCGCGCTGGGCCTGCAAGACCGCCTAAATCACCGCCCCAATGCCCTGTCTGGCGGGCAGCAACAACGCGTATCGGTTGCCCGCGCGCTGATGAACGGCGGCGAGGTTATCCTTGCCGATGAACCCACAGGCGCGCTGGATACCAAAAGCGGGGCCGATCTGATTGCCCTGCTCAAAGACCTAAACGCCAAAGGCCATACCATTATCGTGGTCACCCACGATCCAGGCGTTGCCGCGCAGGCAAACCGCACCATTGAAATATCCGATGGGCGCATTGTGCGCGATTCTGGCGCGGCCAAATCCGCCCCCGCCCCGCGTATGGAAATGCAACCCAGCACAGCCAGCGCGGGCGCGCTTCTGGGCCGCGTGGCCGAGGCGTTTCGCATCGCACTGGGGGCCATGCGCGCCCATCCTTTGCGCAGTTTTCTAACCATGCTAGGCATTATCATTGGCATCGCATCTGTCGTGCTGGTGGTCGCCCTTGGGTCTGGCACGCAGGCCAAAGTGCTGCAAGACATCAGCAGTTTGGGCAGCAACACCATCACCATTCGCGCGGGCACGGGGTTTGGATCGCGCGATGCGAGCCGCATTCGCACACTGGTCATTGGCGATGCGCTGGCCCTGTCGCAGCAGGATTTTGCGGTTAGCGTCTCGCCCGCCGCGAATACCAGCGCCACGGTGGTGTCGGGCAATGTCAGCGCCACAGCCCAAATCAACGGCGTTAGCGCAGGCTACTTTGCCGCCACCAATTTTGCGGTGATTGCAGGCACAGGCTTTAGCGCCGATGATGTCGAAACCCGCGCCCAAGTGGCCGTGATAGACGCCGACAGCCGCGCGCGGTTTTTCCCAGATGGGCGCGATCCTGTGGGGCAAGTGCTGATTTTGGGCCGCGTGCCGATGCGGGTGATTGGCGTGGTGCAGGCGGGCGGGGCTAGCTTTGGGCCAGACAGCCTAAAGGTTTGGGTGCCCTATACCACCGTTATGTCGCGCCTAACGGGGCAAAGCCATTTGTCCAACATCGCCGTGCAGGTGGCCGATAGCTATTCCAGCGCCGATGCCGAAGCCGCCATTGACGCGCTGATGCTGGCGCGCCACGGCAC
>CAXNEP010000110.1:0-7359 GCA_964200865.1 Cypionkella sp.
CTTATCCAAATACCCTGCCGTACCTGCGAAAATCACGCAGACAATCTCGGCATTGGTCATGGGCGAGTATTGATTTTGCTTCATCAATTCCGTCAGACGCGCACCGCGGTTCAGCAATGCTTGGGTCGATGCGTCCAGATCGGAACCGAACTGCGCAAAAGCCGCCATTTCGCGGTATTGTGCCAGTTCCAGCTTAACCTTACCCGCCACCGACTTCATGGCATTTGTCTGCGCAGACGATCCCACGCGCGACACCGACAGACCCGTGTTCACAGCAGGGCGGATGCCTTGGTAAAACAGTTCGGTTTCCAAGAAAATCTGACCATCGGTGATCGAAATCACGTTGGTTGGAATAAAGGCCGAAACGTCGCCGCCTTGGGTCTCAATAATTGGCAGCGCGGTCAACGACCCTGCGCCAAAATCTTCGTTCAGCTTGGACGAGCGTTCCAGCAAACGGCTGTGCAGATAGAACACGTCGCCTGGGTAGGCTTCGCGGCCTGGTGGGCGACGCAGCAGCAACGACATTTGGCGATACGCCACGGCCTGCTTGGACAAGTCATCATAGATAATCAGCGCATGGCGGCCATTGTCGCGGAAGAATTCCGCCATCGAGGTCGCGGCATAAGGGGCCAAGAACTGCATAGGCGCTGGGTCGGATGCAGTTGCAGCCACCACGATCGTGTAGGCAATCGCACCCGTTTCTTCCAGCTTTTTCACCAATTGCGCCACGGTCGAACGCTTTTGCCCGATAGCAACATAAACGCAATACAGCTTTTTGTATTCGTCATCGCCAGCCGCTTCGTTATACGACTTTTGGTTCAAAATGGTGTCCAGCGCCACAGCGGTTTTGCCTGTTTGGCGGTCACCAATGATCAATTCGCGCTGACCACGGCCAACGGGGATCATCGCGTCCACAGCCTTTAGGCCAGTTGCCATAGGCTCGTGAACCGATTTGCGCGGGATAATGCCAGGGGCCTTCACATCGGCCACGGAACGCTTGGTTGCCTTGATCGGGCCTTTGCCGTCAATCGGGTTGCCAAGGCCGTCCACAACGCGGCCCAGCAAGCCATCACCCACAGGCACGTCCACGATGGACTTGGTGCGCTTAACGGTGTCGCCTTCTTTGATGTCTTGGTCCGAGCCGAAGATCACAACGCCGACATTGTCAACTTCTAGGTTCAGCGCCATGCCGCGAATTCCACCGGGGAATTCAACCATCTCGCCCGCCTGAACATTGTCCAGCCCGTGCACGCGGGCAATCCCGTCGCCCACCGACAAAACACGGCCCACTTCGGCCACATCAGCGTCTTTGCCAAAATTCTTGATCTGGTCCTTGAGGATCGCAGAAATTTCCGCTGCCTGAATTGCCATCACCCAACCTCTTTCATTGCATTTTGAAGTGCTGCAAGCCGCGCCTTGACCGACGTGTCGATCATGGTCGAGCCCAGCTTAACGATCAAACCGCCGATGAGGCTTTCATCCACGGTGGTGTTCAATTTGACGTCTTTGCCAACCTTTGCCTTTAGCGAGGCGGCAAGCGCCTGCGCCTGCGCATCTGTCAGCGCCACGGCCGAGGTGACATCTGCCGTCACTTCGCCCTTTTCCGCCGCTGTGCGCGCGCGAAGTGCCGCCACAAGCTGGGGTACCACGAACAGGCGGCGGTTTTGCGCCATCAGCGCCAGCGTATGCGCCATCGTTGGGGCAAGACCCATTTTCGCAGCAATCGCGCCCATCGCAGCGCCTTGATCGGCGCGGCTTACAACGGGGGAGGCAATCATCGCGGCAAATTCGGGGCTGGCGGCCAGCGCGGCAGCCAATCTTTCGGTATCAGACTCTAGCTGGGCTAGGGCCTTTTCCTCTATCGCAATCTCGAACACGGCTTGCGCATAGCGCGAAGCGATAGAGAGGGACATTGAAACTGGTTCGGACACGGTTTCCCCTTTGCCTTGTCACACCCCTGCGCCACCCTGCCCTCTGCCCTTTGGGCAGACCACAATCACGGCGCATAAATGTATGCGTCTGTCGATTTGGCGCGTCTCTAACAGAGGGGATTGCATCCCGCAACAGGGCAAACTGCCAATTCTTGCCTTTTGTGGGCCACAATTTGCACGCAAGACTGGGGTAGTGCTGCACCTGTATAAGGCTTGCGATTTCCTACCCCAAAATGCTGCGGCAACTTGGCGCAGGCGCGGGCGGTGGCAGATACGATTGGCGGGCGGTTTTTGGTGCCCGAATCAAGCCTTAACCACGAAACTCGCGCAAGGGTTGCGCCTGAAAAGAAATGCGCAGATATTGGGCTTTGGTCATGGAGTAAAGTGATGGAACTGTTGTTAATCCTGCTGGGCACGCTTGGCCTTGGGCTGGGGATGGCTGGTTTCATGCCTGAAACGTCCACGGATGACCCTGTACCTACCCCCGAAGATGACCCAGACAATGCAATGTCCAGCGGCGATACCTATGGCGGGCCAGAGGATAACACCCTGCGCGTAGGCGGCGAGGGCACCGCACATGGCGGTGAAGGGTTTGATACAATCTGGGCCAGCGGAGACTCAACCGCTTATGGCGGCATAGGCCAAGACAACATGGTTCTATGGGGCAATGCCACGGGCCATGGCGGCTGGGGTGCTGACACGCTGATGGGCAGCGGAACGTCCGAAGTGTTCGGCGGCGTTGCAAACGATGTGCTTTCTATCGGCAAAGACGCCGTAGGCTATGGCGGCGGGGGAAGTGACACGCTGAACGCCAGCGGCGAAAGCTGGGGCGATGAAGGGGATGATTTTTTTGACATCGACATCCCAATTGGCACCACCGTACCCATCCACGGCGGCGCGGGTGATGATACGATGATGGGCGTGGGCACGCTCGACTCCACCGTTTACGGCGGGCTGGGCGATGATCTGATCACCGCTGACGGCTTTTTGGCCATGGGCGATGCGGGCAATGATACCATTGTCAACGCCTACAGCGGCGGCGGGGGGGCGGATTCGGTCTTTGGCGGCGATGGGAATGACAGCCTTAGCGGCGATACCACCCATTATGGCGGCGAAGGTGATGATACGATCTTTGCCGAAATGGGGCGCGGTTATGGCGACGCCGGCAATGACACGGTTGCCGCGCAATATGCCTATGGCGGGGCTGGCGATGATGCACTGCGGCTGATGCCCTTTTCTGGCGAAGGGTACCTAAGCGGCAGCGAAGCTTTTGGCGGCGACGGCGATGATACGCTGCACGGCGCTTTGGATTACACTTATGAGGCGGGCGAGGCGAAAATCCTGTCAGGCGGCGCGGGCGATGATCTGATCTATGCCAAGGGCGGCGAGCAGGTCGATGCGGGCGCGGGCAATGACACCGTCTTTGCCTCTACCGCCAGCTATGCCGAAACCACCAGCGTGACCCTAGGCGATGGCGCGGATGATCTGGTGATGGCACTGGCCCCCACCAGCGGCGATGATGCGGGCGATGAAATGGGATCTGTGACCATTCAGGATTTCAACCCTACAACAGACCATCTGGCCCTAATTGTGTCCCCCAGCAATGCGGCGGCGCTGCAATATACCATCACACCCAATTTGGCGGGCGGGAATACCGAGGTGATCCTGACCTTGTCTGGCGCATCCGTCATCTATGATTTTCAGGGCCTGACCAGCCTGAACGCCAGCGCGATCAAGCTTTACGCAGACGAAGCGGCCGTTGCCGCTGGCATGTCTTACCAGACCTTGGCCTAAGGCCCAGTGTCCTAAATCACTGTTTTTTAACGCGATTTGGGCAGCGTGCTGGGCTGTCTGGGGACAGGCACGTTCGGGCTTGGCACAGGCGCGCAACCTTCAATTTATCCTTTTCCCATCAGTCCCAATTCTTTTCGCGCCTCCGCTAGATTGATTTTCGCGCGGATGCCATGTTTTTGCAAAAGCGAAAGCAGGTTCGAGCCGTTCATCAATGTAATTGGTTTTCCTTGTGCGAATTGATAAGCATCAGGGCCAAAGTCGGCAGTCGTCACCAAGATGCCTTTGTTCGCGCCTTCGGACTGGGTCGTCCCATACAAATCACGCACGGCCGCCACACCAACGGTCTTGGTGTAACGCTTCGCCTGAATGACAATCTTGCCGCCACTAATTGGGTCAGGGTCGAAGGCAACAGCATCTACTCCGCCATCAGAACTGGCTTGAGTTACTCTAACCTCACCGCCTCTAGTTGCAAATTCCTTTTCAAACAGTTCCCGAACTAAATGTTCAAAGTCATCCCAATGCATTGACGCAATGTTGACTTCACCCGTATCATCGATTGAAACGCTGCGCCCTTCTATAAATCGCTTATCTAATTTGTTGAGTGTCAAAATTGGCGTGATCGCGGCCATGCCGATAAGGCTAGATGCAGCTACTCCTTTAAGGTTCTTGAAACACGCTTTAGGGTCAACCTGCGCAAGGTTAACTGCCAAAAACTGTTCGCGCTCTGCCACTACAGAAAGCAGCACCGAAGACACCTCATGACCTGTGGCAGCGTTTATAGTGCGCAAAAAGCCATTGAAGGCTACAGCCCTAACGTGTTTTGGTGCGTCAGCCTCAAATAACTCATGAATCGTGCGCAAGCAAACTTGATAGCATACTGAATCGTAAAGTTCCTTTATATCAGTTGCTGGAATTTTCGTTTCGGTCAACTCGCCCGTACTTGCATTAAATCGCACGGTTTTTGCTATTGGCAAGTCGCTCGGCAGAGGGAGCAGGTAGTCAACTAATAGAATTCCACGCGCGGGGTCAAAGTCAACTTCGAATTCCTTGGATAACAATTCAGGATATCGCGAGGCATCGAGAACCATTGTCGCATGTTCTACAATGGCCGCACCATCGCCATTTTGCCATGCGATTTTTAATTTTTCAACGGTATCATTGTGCAATCTTTGGGCATCTTCAAACTCGCTTCTCGCAACCATCTGTTCTGCTTGGAGCCGGCCAAATTCTTGTTTCTGATCCTCGTCCCACTTCAGTTTTTGGGCTTCCCATGCCGAAAATGCACGAGAATATGTATCTTGCTTTACCAGCGTACGTTCATGAAAACGCTGCACCGTGTCGTCGTATGCGGCTTTCTTCTTCTTTTCTTGGAAGAATATTTTGTCGAATAGCCCAATCTTCGGCGGCGGCGGGAATAGCTCTTGCGTTGGCAGCGCTGGCGGCTTTATTGGGTATTGGCTGATTTCGATTTTTTCTTGCTGAAAAACTCCTGTCTTTCTCAGTCCATCCCAGTCGACCGCATCGTTCACCTTTAATGTTGCAGACAAGAGCGAACGCAACTTGCCGCGTGCATTCTCGGCTTCGATTGTCGCATCTTCTGCCATGGCCTTTCCCGCAGACTTATCTTTAGCAACCAAATATCGCCTATGTCGCTCATCCCAATCCCGCATTAGAACATTTACTTTTTCTTGTAAAATCCCCAATTCGGGTGCGCTCAATTCTTTATGCAGGTTTAGAACCTTGTGTCGAAAGTCGATATAATACCTTAAAACGCGTGTCTGCGACGCGTTTAGGTTGGCTCGCAAGGTGCCGATGGCTATATCGTCAAGATGTTCGCTCTGGACATTGATCGAACTCATAACTGACCTCCATTTTTAATTGCGTTCTTTACCAAACCAGGCACGTTAGGGCTTGGCACAGGTGCGCCCACGCCTTCCAGCGCGCGCAGCGGGCGGCGCACCACCGCGCCAAGGCCGCCGCGCGTGGGGGCATAGACCTGTTTGCTGGCCTCAATCATCAAAACCCCACCCGCCAGCCACGGCAGGGCGCGGCCAAAACCTTCCCAAAATGCAGCAGTTTGCAGCCAAAATTTACCCTCACTGGGCGGGGCGAACAGCGTGGTTTGGCTGTGTTCGGGCGTAAATCCGTGGCGTTTTAGCTGCGCTTCCAACTGCCCGCCCGTGTAGGGCCGCCCATGCCCAAAGGGCGTGCTATCCCCCCTTGTCCACAGCCCCGCGCGGTTGGGCACCACTGCCAGCAGCCGCCCGCCTGGGCCAAGGGTGCGATAGGCCTCTTCCAGCACCGCTTCGGGGTTGGTGGCAGTCTCTAGCCCGTGCATCAACACAAGGCGGTCAACAAAGCCCGTCGCAATGGGCCAGCGCGCCTCGTCGCACAGCACCGATACGTTATCCATGCCCGCAGGCCATGGCATCACCCCTTGGGGGCCGGGCATCAGGGCAATCACCCGCCGCGCCTGTTCCAAATAGGGGCGCAGCAGGGGCGCGGCAAAGCCATATCCCACAACCGCCTGTCCCGCCATCGGCGGCCACAGACGCGCGACTTGATCACGGATCGCGCGCTGCGCCACGCGGCCAAGCTGCGTGCGATAGTAAAAATTTCGCAGATCCAGCACATCAAGATGCATTGCAGCTCGCGCCTTTTGCCGTCAAACTGAAAACTTACCCCGTGATATACGAAAATCGGCAGGATGTGCCATGCATTTATGTATATCTGCCGCCGCACCTGCCCAAAGGACACCTCATGCCGCTGATTTTGGAAACCATCCCCTGCCTGTCTGACAATTACGCCTACCTGATCCACGACCCCGCCAGCGGCGAGACGGCGCTGATCGACGTGCCCGAAGCGCCGCCAATTCTGGCGCGGCTGCGTGAAAAGGGCTGGGTGCTGCATCAGATTTTCATCACGCACCACCATGCCGATCATATCGACGGGGTGGCCGATATGGTTGCAGCCACGGGCGCTGCCGTGCTGGGCGGGGCAGATGATGCCCACCGCTTGCCCCCCCTAACCCGCACCCTGCGCGACGGCGATACCGTTTCAGTGGGCGCGCATCAGGGGCGGGTGATCGATGTATCAGGCCACACCATCGGCCATATCGCCTTTGTGTTTGATAGCGCGGGCGAGGAGGGCGAGACGCTGGCCTTTACCGCCGATAGCCTGATGGCCGCAGGCTGCGGGCGGCTGTTTGAAGGAACCCCCGATCAGATGTGGGCCAGTTTGCAAAAACTAGCCGCCCTGCCCGATGACACTTGGGTCTGTTCGGGCCATGAATATACCACCAGCAATCTGGCCTTTGCCGCCCATGTCGATGGGGAAAACCCCGTGCTACACGCCCGTATTGAAAAGGTGAAAAAGGCCCGCGCCGAGGGGCGCGCAACAGTGCCATCGCGCCTGTCGGGCGAGAGGGCAACCAACCCGTTCCTGCGGGCGGGCGAAGCGGCGCTAAAGGCCTTTATCGGCCAGCCAGAGGCAAGCGATGCCCAAACCTTTGCCGCCCTGCGCGCACTGAAGGACAATTTCAGGGGGTAACTGCCCCCCTTTCCTGAAAGTTAACAAAAAAAACGCAAGGCAACGCAAAATAGCACTTGAAGTGGGCAAAATAAAAACGATCCTT